>JALSRY010000150.1 GCA_026984555.1 Phycisphaerae bacterium | reverse complement strand
ATCGTCCGGACGATACGGCGCGTTGTCACCGGCAAATGCCATATCGGTCGATGTGAAAACCATCCGCGCCCCGCACGCGGCCGCAGACTCCGCCAGAATCCGCGTCGCGTCACGATTGATGCGCTCGGCCAACAACGGGTCGGCATGGCAAGCTCCCACCGCCGTCATCGCACCCGCATGCACGATGAAATCCGGGTGGTGACGGGAGACGGCGGCACGCAACGCCGCGCCATCCGCCAAATCGATCACCTCGGCCGCACCACCTGCCGGCGCCGTCATCGCGGACCGCGAGAGCGCCACCACGCGTACCGGGGGGCGCCGTTGCGCGAGCACATGCAGGATGTGTCCGCCGAGCTGGCCCGTCGCCCCGGTCACCAGCCATGTTTCTGCACGCATGTCCGTATCCTCCGCGTGAGGGGCGGCCCCCTGCGGGAAAACCTGTCCGCACCTTCATCCAAAACGTCGCGATTGTACCCCCTCCCCCCGCATCCATCCGCCCGGACCGTGGACGAACTCGTCGGTGACGTGGCGGGAACGGTGATCGATCCGGCGGCGGTTGTGCGCTGGTGGCTGGTGTCGGCGAGGCGCCCGCACGACTGGGCCGAGCGGGAAACGGTAAGACGGCGTGGGGCAACGTGTTGGGGCTTGTTGGTCCGGCGCGGGGGTGTGAATACCCCACCGAATCGCCGTTCTCGGGGTGCGTGGGCGCACATATGGCGGCTGAGAATGCCGAAATCGCAACCTGTTGTGTATGTGTCACTTGCGCAAAATCCGCTGATTCTCCGAGTTTCGTTTGACCACCCCCACATCTTGGGTTATAGTAAGGATTGCCCCCAAGATATGCGGCTGCTTCCCTGTCGCCCGATCGCGGGGTTTTTTGCCGGTATCGCGGTTGCTGATTCCTCGCGATGCACGGGCTGCGGACATAATCCAGCATTTGTAATTCATCCAGGGAGATCAGGGATGGCCTCTCACGAACGTGGTATAGAGACACTGCGCGGCTGCGCGACCGAATTCGCCGAGCCGAAGCTCTCGGAAAACGCCAGACGGGTTCTGGAGGCGCGGTATCTCAAGAAAGACGAATCAGGCCGCTGTACCGAAACGCCGGGCGACCTGTTTCGCCGGGTCGCCAAGGCGATTGCGGCCGTCGAAACCGAGTACGGGGCAAGCGACGCTGATCGAACGCGTTGGGAGCACACGTTTTACGAACTCATGACCACCGGACGGTTCATGCCCAATTCGCCCACGCTCATGAACGCGGGGCGCGAGATGGGCATGCTCTCGGCGTGCTTCGTGCTGCCCGTGCGCGATTCAATCAACGATATTTTCAACAGCATCAAGCACACGGCATTGATCCAGAAAGCCGGTGGCGGGACGGGCTTCGCGTTCGACGAGCTGCGCCCGACCGGGGATTTCATCAAATCCAGCGGCGGCACGACGAGCGGACCGATCAGTTTCTGGAAAGCGTTCAGCGAAGCGACCAACGCGATCCAGCAGGGGGCGTTTCGCCGGGGCGCGAACATGGGGATGATGTACATCCATCACCCCGACATCCTCAAGTTCCTGCACGCGAAGAACGATCTGAGCCAGTTCACGAATTACAACATCTCGGTCAAGATCACCGACACGTGGATGCGTGATTTCCTGGCCGACCCGGACGCGCCGCACGTCGTGCGCAACCCGCGCACGGGGCGCTGCAGCCTGTTGCCGCGTGAGTTGGACATCTGGAAGTACGACGTTCGCGACCTGGTCGAGATCGACTGCACCGACTCGGTGGCCGACGGATCGCGAGCGGCGTATTACACGACGCCGCACCTCACAAGCGAGATCCCCGAGCGCTGGCGGGGCAAGGTGTACACCAAGCGCGACATCTGGAACATCATCGTGGGCAACGCCTGGAAGACCGGCGAGCCGGGGGTGGTTTTCATCGACCGCATCAACGAGCACAACCCCACGCCGCACCTGGGCCGGATCGAGGCGACCAATCCCTGCGGCGAGCAGCCGCTGCTGCCGTATGAGGCCTGCAACCTGGGAAGCATCAACCTGGGGGCGTTTGTGCGCAACCCGTGCACGCCGGCGGCGGAGGTGGACTGGGATGCGTTGCGTCGCGTGATTCACTTGTCCACGCGGTTCCTGGACAACGTGATCGACGCGAACAATTACCCGCTGCCCGAAATCGAGTCGATTTGCCGGGCCAATCGCAAGATCGGGCTGGGGGTGATGGGCTTTGCCGACGCGCTGTACCGACTCGGGGTCGCGTACGACAGCGACGAGGGTGTGCAGTGGGGCGAGCGGTTCATGCGGTTCATCAATGACGAATCGCACAACTACAGCGAGTACCTGGCGCAGAAACGGGGCTGTTTCCCCAACTGGCAGGGCAGCATCTGGCAAACGCGGTACAACCGGATGATGCGCAACGCCGCCACGACCACCGTCGCACCGACCGGCACGATCAGCATCATCGCCAACTGCTCGGGCGGAATCGAGCCGCTGTTCTCGCTCGCATTCGTACGCAACGTGCTGCGCGGCCAGAACCCGAGCGACAAGCCGCTGGTCGAGGTCAACGGCACGTTCCGCATGGTCGCGAAAGGACTGGGGCTGCCGACCGATGAGCTGTTCGAGCGTCTGGCTCGCGAAGGTACCTTGCGGCACATCGACGGCGTGCCGGCGGAGATCAAGCGGGTGTTCGTTTGCGCCCACGATATCGCCCCCGAATGGCACATGAAGATGCAAGCTGCGTACCAGCGGCATTGCGACGCCTCCATCAGCAAGACGATCAACTTCCCCAACAACGCCACCCGCGAGGATGTCGAGCGAATCTACAGCCTCGCGTTCGAGCTCGGCTGCAAGGGCGTTACCGTCTACCGCGATGGCTGCCGCGAGTTCCAGCCGATGGCACTCAAGAAAAAAGACGGCGACAACACCGCCGGACAGGAGAAACAGGCCATGTCCGAACACACCGAACCGCCCGCGGCCGAAGTCGCCACGGCGAGCCCCCCGCCGTCCTCCCTGGTCAAGTCCGCCGAAGTCGCGGCGCGCCAAACACACAATGGACACGGCAACGGAAACGGGAATGGGAATGGGAACGGGAACGGCCACGCGCGGCGATCGGCATCGGCGGTGCGTTCCGCCACCCGGGCCACGGTGATCCCCGTCCCACCCCGGATCGAACCGCAGGACTTGCCCGAGATCGTCAGCGGACTGCGCATCCGCCAGATGACTCCGTTCGGCAACATGCACGTGAAAATCACGGTGGACCCGCGCAACGACCGCGAGCTCGAGGTATTCGCGCAGCTCGGCAAGGGCGGCGACGTGGCCAACAGCGACCTGGAGGCGATTTGCCGGATGATTTCGCTCTGGTTGCGCTCGGGGGGGAGCCTGCGTCACGTAATCAAGCAGCTCTCGGGCATCGGCTCGTCGCTACAGATTCCGACCCGCGCCGGGCGCATCATGTCCCTGGGCGACGGGCTGGCGGTCACGCTCAAAAAGTACCTGCGAGCCAAAGAACGATTCGGCCTGCGCGCGCTGCTGCTGGGAGAGATCGACCTCGCGGAACTGAACAAACCCGCCGGTCCTTCGTATGGCGGCTCGCCGGTCGCCACCGATCGCATCCTCGATCAGCCCCGCACCCAGGCTGACTGCGCCGGCGAACAGGCGGGGCACCGGCGGGATGTCGGCCGGCAAGAAGAGGACCGGTCTTCGGATCGGCCGGCCGCGTCGGCGGGCACCAGCGTCCGCGCGGTTGCCGCAACCGGCGATCGGGCCGGCCGCGACACGCGAATCGCGGGCGCAATCGCCACCGCGGAAGAACCCACCCCGGCCAGTGCGACCGACGCCGCCACCCGCGGCGCCGCGCAGTCCGTTTCGCGCTCCGTCACCGTCGCGGCGCCCGCCGCCCAAGCGCTCCCCGCGACGACCGCCACCGCGGTCGCCCGCGTTCGTCATCACCACGACATCGCCGCCCACTACAAGCTCAAATGCCCGGAGTGTGGCGGTGTGCTCGCGATCCAGGAAGGTTGCCGCAAATGCCACGGCTGCGGCTGGTCGGCGTGCTGAACGCCGCCTCACGGAAGCGTGCCGGTGGATGACCTTCCGCCGGACGCCATGCAACGAGCGGCAGGCGGCGCGGCTGTCGCTCGTTCTTTGTTGCGCTGCCGTGTGACGAGGGGGCGCGCGTGGTCAGTTCGCCGGTACTGAGGGGGCGGGGTCGTAGAGCTGGAGG
>JALSRY010000149.1 GCA_026984555.1 Phycisphaerae bacterium | reverse complement strand
AAACCCCGCCCGACTCTTTCCGCGCCTGGTCGGGCTTGTTTACCCAAAGGCATGTACCACGCGCTGGAAGTATAATCGGACGTTGCACGTTGTCGAGCGCAACGCAGGCAACTTTTTTCTCAGCTTATCGAACCGATTCGCGCGTAGTCTTCCGGCGTATTGACGTTTTCGAGTTGGGTGATCTGCGCCGGTGAGGGTGTCAGCGCCAGCAGGCGCGTCCGTTCGAGCAACGCCCCCATCCGCCCGCCCGCAGCGTGAAGAACGTCCTGCGCACAGGTGCCCAGCGTGGCGCGATACAGCGCGCAGCAGGCGTGATAGCGGCGGCGACCTCCCCGCGTTTCCACGAACGCGACCGCTTCAACCGAATCCGGGTTCGGACACCCCCGGACCGCGTCGAGCAGCGCGCGCAGCGTGGCGACTTCGAGCCGCGGCATGTCACAGGCCAACAGCAGCGCCCACCCTCGCCGCGCCTCCGCCAACAGCGAACACAATCCCGCCAACGGACCGGCACCGGCGACCGTATCGGCCAGGCGCGGCAGGCCCGCCAGCGCGGGGGGCAGCTCCGCGCCAGCGCCGAGAATCACCGTGCGCGGCGTGACGACGCGGGTCAGACCGACGGCGTATTCGAGGAACGTTCCGCCGGCAGGATGCGCCAGGAGGTGCTTGGGGCGTCCCATGCGCCGGCTCGCACCACCAACCAGCACGCCAGCGAGCAGACCGTCGGCGAACGGGTCGCGGTGGGTCATCGGACCGCTGTCGGGGGTGGTCGTGGAATCGCGGGCAGACACGTCAGAACGCCCCCGTCTGCGCGATTTCGCGACCGACGATCAGTTGGTGGACGGCCTCCGTGCCCTCGTAGGTGATGACGCTCTCCATGTTGAGCATGTGACGGATCGGACAGCACTCGACACTCACCCCACCGGCACCGAGCAGGTCGCGGGCGTCGCGGGCGACATCGAGCGCCATGCGGACGTTGTTCCACTTTGCGAGCGATACCTGGCTGTGGTGCATGCGGCCGGCATCCTTGAGGCGTCCAAGCCGCAGAACAAGCCACTGGGCGGTCGTAATCCGCCGGAGCATCTCGGCGAGGCGCTGTTGCGTCATTTGTTTCTTGATAAGGGGTTGGTCAAAGAGGACGCGGTTTCGCGCGAACGCGACGGCTTCGCGATAACACGCCTGAGCGGCGCCGACCGCGCCCCAGGCAATCCCGTAACGTGCTTGGGTCAGGCAACTTAGCGGTGCAGCGAGGCCGCTGGCGCCGGGAAGCCGGTTCTCGTCGGGAACGCGCACGGCGTCAAAGAACAGCTCCGACGTGACGGATGCGCGCAGGGAGAATTTGTGTTCGATATCGCGCGCGGTAAACCCCGGCGTGCCTTTTTCCACCAAGAGCCCGATCACGCCCGTATCGGCCTTCGCCCAGACGACCGCCACATCCGCGATCGTGCCATTGGTGATCCAGGTTTTGGAACCGTCGAGCACCCAGTGGCCACCCGATCGCCGGGCGGTGGTGCGCATGGCGCCCGGATCGGAGCCGCCGTGGGCCTCGGTGAGTCCGAAGCAGCCGATGGCCTCGGCCCGAGCCAGCGCGGGGAGCCATCGCTTGCGCTGGGCATCGCTGCCGAAACGGTGGATCGGATACATGACGAGGCCGCTCTGGACCGAGGCGAAACTGCGCAGGCCGCTGTCGGCCCGTTCGAGCTCCTGCATGATGAGGCCGTAGGCGACGCTGCTGACCCCCGCGCAGCCGAAGTCGCTCAGCCAGGCCCCCAACAGGCCGAGCCGGGCCATCTCGGGCACGAGCTCGATGGGGAAGCGGCCCTGCTCGAAACACGCCGGCATATTCGGGATGGCGCGCTCGTCGACGAAGCGGGCGACGGCATCACGAATGGCGAGCTCGTCGGCACTCAGTTCGCCGGCGATATCGAAGAAATCCGGCGACTCGATGTCGTGGGGGTTGTTCGTGCCCACGGTGCAGCTCCTGTTCGGCGCCGGGACGCGAGCCCGCGGGACGCATCCCGCGTCCGCGTCGTCCGCGTGGCGCGCATTGTAGCGACTCGGCGCGCGTGGGAGGCCGGAGGGTTCACCCGAGCGTTTCGACGACTTCCTCGCTCGGGGCGAAGCCGCGGCGAAGCGTGTTTTCGCTGATGGTCTGAGGCTGGCAGAACTGAACGAGGTAGTCCGGTCCGCCGGCCTTGTGCCCGGTGCCGGACATGCGCGATCCGCCGAAAGGCTGGAGATCGACGCGGGCATCGGTGATGCGGCGGTTGATGTAGAGGTTGCCGCACTCGCACTGGTGGCGAGCCTGGTCGATGTGGGCGGGGCTACGCGAGAAGACGCCGCCGGCGAGCGCAAAATCGGTTCCGTTGAACAGCTCGATCGCGTGGTCGAAATCGCGTGCGTGCTGGACCGCGACGACGGGGCCGAATACCTCCTCGCGTGCCAAGCGCGCATCGGGGGGTACGTCCGTGAAGATCAGCGGACCGACGAACGCCGCCCCGTCGTTTTCCTCCGCGACGGCGGAAGTATCCACTTCGAGCACGCATCGGGCCACGCGGCGGGCCTCGTCGACGACTTCG
This sequence comes from Phycisphaerae bacterium, assembly GCA_026984555.1. Taxonomy (GTDB): domain Bacteria; phylum Planctomycetota; class Phycisphaerae; order UBA1845; family Fen-1342; genus JALSRY01. The sequence goes on along the minus strand of JALSRY010000149.1, from coordinate 1,652 downwards.
CGCAGCGTGCCGGCGACGCCGGTATCGATCAGTGGACCGACGAAGGTGGCGGCATCATCGGCCGGCCCCACGCTCACCCCCCGGGCCGCCTCGACCAGGCGATCGACGAAACGATCGTGAATCGCATCGAGCACCACGCACCGCCGAGCCGCGGAGCAGCGCTGTCCCGCGTAGCCGAAGGCGCTCTCCTTGACGGCCTTGATGGCCTCGTCCAGGTCGGCGTCGGAATCGATGATCATGGCGTTGTTCCCGCCGAGGTGGGCGACGACATGCTTGAGCGTCGGCGGATGGGCGGGATGCTCGGCGGCGAGGCGGTAGACGCGCTGGCCGACGGCCCGCGAACCGGCCAACGCCACCGTTGCCACGCCCGCATGACAAACCAGGGCCTCGCCGATTTCCGTTCCCGGACCGTAGAGCACGTTGACGGCGCCCGCGGGCACGCCGGCTTCCATCAGCAGATCGACCAGCCGGGCGGCCGTGGCCGGCGTGGCACACGACGGCTTGAGCACGACGGTGTTGCCGGTGACCAATGCCGCGGCGGTCATCCCCGCGGCGCTGGCCAGAGGCAGGTTCCAAGGCGTAATCACGGCCGTTACGCCGCGCGGGCGATAGACGTATTCATTGGTTTCGCCGGGGATGTCACGGCGCCGGGGATGATTCGCCAGTCGCAACATCTCCTTGCCGTAGTAGTTGCAGAAGTCGATGGCGCAAGAGACCTCGGCGTCGGCGTACCGCCAGGGCTTGGCGGCCTCGTAGACGAGCAGGCCGGCCAACTCGAAGCGGTGTTGCTGGAGGAGTTCGGCGGTACGAAAGAGGGTGTTGGCGCGTTGTGGGGGGTCGGTATCCCGCCAGGCGGGCAGCGTGTCGTGGGCGGCAGCGACGGCTCGTTCGATTTCGGGCTCGCGGGCCCGCGCGACGCGTGCGACGATTTCGCCGGGGCGCGAGGGGTTGTACGACTCGAACCACCGGCCGGTCTCGACGCGTTCGTCGCCGATGCGCAGGGGGATTTCGGCACCCATGCGGGCCCGGGCGTGGGCGAGCCCGGCCTGCATGTCCCGGCGGGCGTGTTCGCGTGAAAAATCGGTGTTCGGAACGTTCTCGAACGGGTCCATGATCGGTTCCTCGAGCTCGTACTTGATGATGATCGGCGGCGTAAACGGAGGTGTGCGCGCGCCGACCGCCTCGGGGTTCTCGAGCAACTGTTCGCGGGGAGTATCGGCGGTGGCGCTGCGCAGGAACCCTTCGTTGGCGGTGTTTTCGAGCAAGCGGCGGATCAGATAGGCCATCCCCGGCATGAGTTGGCCGTAGGGGGTGTAGATGCGGCAGCGTTCGCCCATTTCGACCACGGCTTGCTTGATGGGGTCGCCCATGCCGTAGAGCATCTGGGTCTCGAAGGCATACGCGGGGACCTCCCACAACCGCCGCAGGGCCATCGCGTGGGCCAGGCTGCGGACGTTGTGGCTGGCGAACGCGGCGGGGGTGTATCGCCAGTTCTGGAGCAATCGGCGGGTCATCCGTTCGTAACACGCGTCGGATTGCCACTTCCGCTCCCAGACGGGACAGGGCCAACCGGCCTGCGCGGCCCACACCGTCTCCGAGTCCCAGTAGGCCCCTTTGACCAAGCGCACCCACACGCGCGTGCCGCGGCGGCG
>JALSRY010000148.1 GCA_026984555.1 Phycisphaerae bacterium | reverse complement strand
TCGAGCTGTTCGTTCAGCAGGAAACCGACCGATTGATCGACCAAGACACGCTCCACGCCAACGCCGTCCGACGATGCGAAGAAGGCGGAATCGTTTTCCTCGACGAGATCGACAAGATCTGCGGCAGCCCCATCGGCGAGATGGGCGGTCCCGACGTGTCACGGACCGGCGTGCAACGCGACTTGCTGCCGCTGGTCGAGGGTTCCACGGTCAGCACGCGCTACGGCCTCGTGCGGACCGATCACATTCTCTTCATCGCGGCGGGGGCGTTTACGCAATCGCGACCCAGCGACCTGATGCCCGAGCTGCAAGGTCGTTTTGCGATTCGGGTGGAGCTGCACGACCTCACGAGTGAGGATTATTACCGCATCCTCACCGAGCCGCGCAACGCCCTCATCAAGCAGCAGATCGCCCTGATGCAGGCCGAAGGGGTGAGCCTTTCGTTCACCGACGAGGCGGTTCGCGAGATGGCCGAGATGGCCTATCGTGCGAACGAAATCCTCGAAAACATCGGTGCGCGCCGGCTTTACACGATCTGTGAAAAGGTCGTCGAAGAAATCGCCTTCAACGCGTCCGACGCGGTGAACAAGAGCGTGACGGTCGACGTGGACTATGTGCGGATGCGTCTGGCCGACATCCTCGAAGACGAGGAGCGCAGCCAGTACGAGCTTTGAAACCGCCGGACCAGAGGAGCCGCCTAGGCCGCCGGCTATGCTCCACGCAGCACCAAGGCGGACAGCGGCGGCAAGTTCAGCGCGATCGACTGCGCGAAACCCTGCCATGCAATGGCGTCGGAGGACAACCCGGTCGCCGTCGGGTAGCCGCTGCCGGCATAACGCGGATCGTCACTGTTGAGTACGAGTTGATATTCGCCGGGAATCGGCACCCCCACGCGGTAATTGTCACGCGGTACCGGCGTCAGGTTGAGAATCACGACGAGGTGTTGCGCGTCGTCGCGTCGATAGTACGACAACACCGAATTGTCGCTGTCGTGGCAGTCGATCCAGCGACAGCCCTGCGGGTCCGGGTCGCTGCGCCACAGGGGTGGTGAGGCGTGGTACAACCGGCCGAGGTCTTCGAGGTAGACCTGCAGCGCCGCCCGCTCGGGATACCGCACGAGCGACCAATCCAGCGGTTGCTGGTAGTCCCATTCGTACCACGGGGCCAGCTCGATCCCCATGAACAGCAGCATTTTGCCGGGGCGGGTGTACTGGTACGCCAGCAGCGTGCGCAGGTTGGCGAATTGTTGCCAGATGTCGCCGGGCATCTTGGCCAGCAGGGCCTTCTTGCCGTGGACCACCTCATCGTGCGAGATCGGCATGATGAACCGTTCGGTATGCTCGTAGATCATCGCGAAGGTGATGTCCTGGTGGTGGTAGCGGCGGTGGATGGGATCCTTGGAAAAATACAGCAGGGTGTCGTGCATCCAGCCCATGTTCCACTTGAACGTGAACCCCAGGCCGCCCTCCTCGACACGTCGCGTCACGCCGCCCCAGGCGGTGGATTCCTCGGCGACCATGATCGCACCGGGCACTTCCTGCTGCACTGTCTGGTTGAGCAACCTGATGAAGTCGATCGCCTCGAGGTTTTCGCGTCCGCCGAACTTGTTGGGTAGCCATTGGCCTTCGGGGCGGCTGTAGTCGAGGTAGAGCATCGAGGCGACGGCGTCGACGCGCAGGCCGTCCACGTGCAGCTCTTTGAGCCAGTACAGGGCGTTGGCGATCAGGAAGTTGCGGACCTCGAGCCGCCCGTAGTTGAAGACCAGCGTACCCCAGTCGGGGTGTTCGCCGAGGCGGGGGTCTTCGTGTTCGTACAACGCCGTTCCGTCGAAACGCCGCAGGGCGAAGTCATCTTTCGGAAAGTGGGCCGGCACCCAGTCTACGATCACGCCGATATCGTGCTGGTGGCAATAATCGACGAACCAGCGGAAATCGTCCGGGTCGCCGTAGCGGCAGGTCGGCGCGTAGTAACCGGTCACCTGGTAGCCCCACGATCCGTCGAAGGGGTGTTCGGCCAGCGGCAGCGGCTCGATGTAATTGAAACCCAGGCGTTTGACGTGTTCGACCAGTCGCGGCGCCAGCTCGCGATAGCTCAGCGGTTGGCCGTCGTCGTTCCACATCCACGACCCGAGGTGCAGCTCGTAGATCGCCATCGGCTCGCGGGTGTGATCGCGTTCGGATCGGCGGCGCATCCACGCCTGGTCGTGCCAGGTGTGGCGCGTCGCGAACACGCGGGATGCCGTGCCGGGAGGGCGTTCCATCGAGAACGCCAGCGGATCGGTTTTGAGGCGAATGTCGCCCGTGGGGGTCTTGATTTCGTACTTGTACAGCGTACCCGGCTGGATGTTGGGGATGAAAATCTCGAATACGCCCGACGAGCCCATCTGACGCATCTGGTAGAGGCGGCCGTCCCAGTGGCAGAATTCACCGACCACGCTGACCCGGAGCGCGTTGGGCGCCCAGACCGCGAACGAAACGCCCGTGACCCCGTCCATTTCGCGCACGTGTGCGCCGAGGCATTCCCAAAGCCGCCAATGCCGCCCCTCGTTGAACAAGTACAGGTCCATGTCGCCGAGGGTTGGCAGGAAACGGTAGGGATCTTCCTGTTCCCAGCTCCGGCCGTCGGCAGCGGTAAAGCGCAAGCGGTAGCGCAGCGGTGGGGGCGCATCCGGGACGAAGACCTCGAACACGGGCACGCCGGGGTTGCACTTCATCTCCAGGGGTTCGGCGTCCGCGGGTAGCAACTCGGCGGCGACGGCGTCGGGATGGTAGGCGCGGACGATGGAGCCGGTGCGTCCGCGCCGCCGGGCCGGGTGTGCGCCCAACAGCCGATGGGGTTCGTTGTGCTCGCCGGCGAGCAACTGGGCGATTTCCGACCGTGTACGGTTGGCGCCGCGTGTGGTCGTGGTGGGCTTGCGGTTTTTTTTCTTCTCGGACGCCGTTGCTTGTTTACGTTTCATCGTAATCCAGCAGTATCAGCGAGTGGGGGGCGATGGTGAGCTTGCCTTTGCCGACGTAGTGCGGTTTTCGTGGTTTGTAGGTCTGGATGACCTCGCGCCACAACCCGGAGCTTCCGAGATCGGGGAGCCTGAAATCGGCGGGGTCGTCGCCGCTGTTGACGATCAGCAGCAGGGTTCGTCCGGTGATGAGCCGGCCGCGTTCGTCGACCTCATCGGTCGCCTTGCCGTCGATCATCATGCCCAGGACGTGGCGGCCGGGATCGCGCCAGTCGTCCACGGTCATTTCCTGGCCGTCCTCGCGAAGCCAGGTCAGGTCTTTGTGCCCGCCGTCGTCGGAGACCGGCGCACCGCGGAAGAAGGAACGCCGTCGCAATACCGGGTTGCGGCGTCGGATGGCGAACGCCCGCCGGGCGAAATCGAGGAGTTTCTTTCGTCGTTCGTCGAGATTCCAATCGACCCAGCTGATTTCGTTGTCCTGGCAGTAGGCGTTGTTGTTGCCGCGCTGGGTTCGGCCCATTTCGTCGCCGGCGGTAATCATGGGGATGCCCTGCGAGAACGCGAGCGTGGCGAGGAAGTTGCGTTTCATGCGCTCGCGAATCTCGATGATCCGCGGGTCGGGCGTCTCGCCCTCGACCCCCCAGTTGCGGCTGAGGTTGTCGTTGTGTCCGTCGCGGTTGTTCTCGCCGTTGGCCTCGTTGTGCTTGTGTTCGTAGCTGACCAGATCGTGCAGCGTAAACCCGTCGTGGCACGTCACGAAGTTGATGCTGCCGGTCGTGTGGCGGCGATGGGCGCCGTACACGTCGCTGCTGCCGGAGAGACGATAGGCCAGCTCGGCCACCTGGCCGTCGTCGCCGCGCCAGAACCGTCGAACGGCGTCGCGGTACTTGCCGTTCCATTCCGCCCAGCCGCGGGGGAACTGCCCGATCTGGTATCCGCCTTCGCCGAGGTCCCACGGTTCGGCGATCAGTTTGACCTGTGCCATGACGGGATCCTGCTGGATGATGGCGAAAAAACGCCCCAGGCGATCGACCTCGTGCAGCTCGCGGGCGAGGACGGGCGCCAGGTCGAACCGGAACCCGTCGACGTGCATTTCCTGCACCCAGTAGCGCAGCGAATCCATGATGAGTTGGATTGTTCGCCGGTGGAGCATGTTCAGGCTGTTGCCGCAGCCGGTGAAGTCCATGTAGTAGCGTGGCTGATCGGGGTCGAGACGGTAGTACGAAGCGTTGTCGATGCCGCGCAGGCTCAGCGTGGGGCCGAGGTGGTTCCCTTCGCCGGTGTGGTTA
>JALSRY010000147.1 GCA_026984555.1 Phycisphaerae bacterium | reverse complement strand
CAACGTGCCGTGTTCCAACGCAGACTTTGTGGGTGTGGTAGTGCCTGATCAAACGGGCGACGGCGCCGAGGATTTGTTTAGTTGGATCTCTGGTGAGTTTCATCTCTATGACGGAGTAAGCGGCTCGGCGGTTCCTGGCGCGCCGGTGTTTGTTGGCCATCGCGCTGCTTACATCTCCTGTTGCCCAAGTACCAGCGATGGCGATCTCGATGGGGATGGGGACGTAGACCTATCGGACCTCTGTATTCTGTTGGCCAACTACGGTCGCTCGTGCGCAAGGTAAGGGTATAGAGAGGTCGATCAGCTGGCGCATTCTGATGTGCCGTTCGGGCAAGTTCTCGGTGCATCCGAGAACTTGCCTGAACTGCTCAATGCAGGGCTCTGGTTCACCTGAACCCTGCAGCACCGATGACCTGCCCCCGTTTTATGTACCGGCGGACATGGGGGTCCGGTCCCTGGTTAGAGGCCCGTTTTCCCTTTCTCTCCGCAGGGGAAGAAGCGAAGGCCAGAGGCAGAGCCCTTGGCAGGGTTTGGGGCGAAGCTCCAAGGACCACGTCAGCGGCAGCTGGCGGCTGACCGTTTTCCGCGTCGGACTTTTCGCAGCCACCGGCTGGCGCAGCGACCATTGGACAAGACGCTGCGCCGGTCATTGAGCGACGCGTTTCAGCAGGCGCCGCCCCCGCGGTCGCGTGGGTTGGCGGTTTGCGACGGCAGGCACAGCGGTGCGGAACACGGTCGCGCGGGGAGCCGCTCAGCGCTCGGCGCGGCAAGCGAGCCGGGCAGCCATCTTGTTTCGGCCGTCGCGCCGCGGGGCTTGGCACCTACGAGCGGACCGCTATACTGGCCGGTCTAGCTGCACGCAGCAGATGTATGGTTCGCGTTGAAGGGAGGCCCCTGCATGGCCGTTAAGGATGTGAACGCTATCCGCAACGTCGCGTTCGTCGGACATTCCGGCGCTGGGATGACATCGCTGGGCGAAGCGATTCTGCACAAGGCCGGCGTGACCAACCGCCTCGGCAGCGTCGATGACGGCACCAGCATGCTCGATTACGACGAAGAATCGAAAGAGCGCAAGCAAAGCCTGGATTCGACGTTCTTTTACGTCGAACACAACGACACGCTCATCAACGCGTTCGACACCCCCGGTACGCCCGATTATTGCGGCACCGCCATCGCCGCGTTGGCGGGGGTGGAGACGGCCGTCGTCGTGGTTTCCGCCGGCAGTGGCATCAGTGTCAACACGCGCCGCATGTTCAACATCGCCCGCGATCACGGCCTTGCGCGGATGATCGTCATCAACCGCATCGACGCCGACAACGCCAATCTCGAAGACATCGTCACCGCGGTGCGCGAGATGTTCGGCAACGGTTGCCACCCGATCAACCTGCCGGCGGAGGGCGGCAAGAAGTTGGTCAACGTGCTCGACGCGGAGGCGGGCGCTTCGGACATTCTCGACGTGGGCCAGTGTCATACGGAGTTGATCGAGTCGGTCGTCGAAACCGACGACGAGTTGATGGAGACGTACATGGACTCGGGCGAAATCGCGCCCGAGAAGCTCAAACCCGCGATCGTGCAGGCCGTCGCCAGCGGGCACGTGATCCCCATTCTGTTCACGAACGCGCGTGACGAGGTCGGCATCGCGGAGCTGCTGGACGCCATCGTGCTCTACGCACCTTCGCCCGCGGCCGGCAAACAGCGCGTACTCAAGGTCGGCACCGGCGACGAGGCGACGGAAACCCAGCTTTCCGCCGACCCCGGTGCCGATTTCGTCGGGCAGGTCATCAAGATCACGACGGACCCGCGCAGCAACATCAAGTATTCCCTGGCTCGCGTCTTCCAGGGCACGCTTCGCGGCGAGAGCCAGGTTTTCATCGCCGGGGATCGCAAGGGGCAACGAACCGGACACCTGCTCAAGCTCTGCGGCGACCAGCACACCGAGATCGAGGCCGCCGGCGTCGGCGACATCGTCGCGTTCGCCAAGCTCGACATGCACGTCGGTGACGTGCTGTTCGACAAGGCCGGCGAAGGCACGATCGACATGCCCCGGCTCCCCACGCCGATGTACGCCCTCGCGATCGAACCCAAGGCGCGCGGCGACGTCGAGAAGATCGGCGGGGCGCTCCAGCGTTTCGCCGAGGAAGATCCCTGCTTCAAGTACGAGCGTGACCCGGAGACCGGCGAGCTGGTCATGCAAGGGCTGGGCGACCTGCACCTGACCGTGATCCGTTCGAAAATGAAGCGATACTTCAAGCTCGAAGTGGACACGAAACCGCCCAAGATTCCCTATCGCGAAACGATCTCGAGCTCGGTCAAGTACGTCGAGTACACCCACAAGAAACAGACCGGCGGCGCCGGCCAGTTCGCCCGCGTGTTCATCGACATGGAGCCGAACGAACGCGGCGCCGGCTATGAGTTCATCGACAAGATTTTCGGCGGCGCGATCGACCAGGCCTACCGCCCCAGCGTGGACAAGGGCATCCGCGCCCAGATGAAAAAGGGCGTGCTCGCCGGCTATCCCGTTGTCGATGTCAAGGTCTATCTCGTCGATGGCAAGACCCATCCGGTCGACAGCAAGGACATCGCGTTCCAGATCGCCGGACGGCAGGTGTTCAAGAAGGCCTTCATGCAGTGCAAGCCGATCCTGATGGAGCCGATCGTCAACCTCGAAGTCACGGCGCCCACCGAGTACATGGGCGACATCACACGCGACCTTGCCGGCAAGCGCGGCCAGATTCTCGGGCAGGACATGCTGCCCGGTAACCAGGTCATGATCCGCGCGTCGGTGCCGCTGGCAGAAGTCGCCAATTACGCCTCGCAACTCAAGAGTGTCACCGGCGGGCAGGGCAGCTACTCGATGGAGTTCGACCGCTACGACGTCGTCCCGCCCAACGTGCAGCAGCAGATCGTCGCCGCGGCCAAGAAGGACGAGGAAGAAGAAGAGTAGCGCGCCCAGCGGGACCGGGCTGGCCCGAAGGCCATACAACGTTCACGCCCTGTGCCGCACCAGCCAGCCGCCGATCGACCGGCGGATGGCGGCGTGGCCCCGCGCGTCCCACACGCCTCCGCCGTCACGGGCTCGGCGACGACGCAGGCGAACGCAGTTGTTCCACCCGCCATAAGGCGAGGTGGTATTCGTTCATGGGATCGATGAACTGGCTCTCGGGGTCGAGCGGCAGCCCACCGGCGACAGCGACGCACTGCTGGAACCAGCGCAGGGCTTCCGCTTGTTCGCCGCGCAGCAAGCAGGCTTCGCCCGCGTAGTAGGCGGCTTCGCACTGTCGCGCCGGCGACGCGTGGGCGGCGATAGCGACCAGCGCCGCGGGAGACAACGTGCCGGCCAGACACCGCAGGTATTTCTGCTCCCAACTGCCCTCCGTGGCGCAGCGCAACGCGGCTTTCAACACCGAGGCGGCCTTCTCGTCAGCCTGTCGGGCCTCCGCCGCGCGACCCTGCCGGCGCAGGAAACGTGCCTTGTCCTCGAGCACCAGAACCAGCCGTACATCCGCACAGGAAACGGTCGCTCGCTGGGTTCGAACGGCGTCGTAGTCCGCGGCGGCTCGATCGTAACACCCGGTGATCCACAACGGGGTCGCCCGCTGGTACCTCACCCAATTCACTCCCGCAACCCTTCCCCGCGAGGCTTCCGTGTAATCCCGGATGGCGTCCTTGTACTTCCGCTGGCACAGGTAGGCCACGGCACGAAACCGCAGCGCGTTGGACGATGGGACCGCTGCGAGAACCCGTGAGTACAGGTAAATCGCGCCGGCGTATTGTCCGTTGCGCATGAGGTCCTCGGCCCGAAACATGAGTATTCTCTCACCGTCCTCGCCCGCCGCCGCCAACATTACCACCGCCTTGAACAGCCACTGGGTGTCGTCGTGGAGCTGGGCGAGATAAGCGAGTCGCCAAAGCGCGAGGACGTTGTTCGGATCGAGTTGCACGGCCCGCTGCGCCCAGCGGTAAGCCACATCGGGATCCAGCGTCGCGAACGAACGGATGTACGAGGCTTCCGCCGTCGCGGGTGTTTCCCGGTCGGCCTCACGGGCCAGGCGGTCGGCGCCGGCCCTCCCGGAATCGCGGTAGACTTCGGCCAGCAGCGCCGTGAACGCCCACGCCGCCGGCCCATGCACGCGTCCGTCGAGCAGCGTATCGACCACGCCGTCGATCAACCCGAGTTCGCCGCTCTGGCTCGCGGCGCGAAAACGCGCCCCCGACCAGATCAGTTTGGCTTCGACCAGGTCGGGAAACTGGTCCA
>JALSRY010000146.1 GCA_026984555.1 Phycisphaerae bacterium | reverse complement strand
GCCGGTCCGTGACACGTCGGGACCGCCCATCTCGCCGATGGGGCTGCCGCAGATCTTGTCGATCTCGTCGAGGAAAACGATTCCGCCTTCTTCGCATCGTCGGACGGCGTTGGCGTGGAGCGTGTCCTGGTCGATCAATCGGTCGGTTTCCTGCTGGACGAACAGCTCGAGCGCCTCGGGAACCGACATCCTCTGACGCTTGGTATGGTGCGGCATGATACGCTCCATGAACTGCTCGAACTCCGGCCCCATCTGGTCGAGCCCCATCGTCGCCATCACGTGGGTCGGTACGGCCCGCTCGGGAATCGTCACCTCGATCATCCGCTCGGCCAGGCCGCCGGCCTCCAACTGGGCGCGGATTTTCTCACGCGTGCGCGTCCGCCGCTCGATCTGCTCCGCATCGGACACGTCGAAATGGCTGGTGTCGGGCAACAGTTGGTCGATGATGCGATCTTCGGCCGCCCGGCGTGCGCTCGCGCGGACGCTGCGCGCGGCCTGTTCGCGTTCGAGCGCGACGGCTCGCTCGACGAGGTCACGCACAATCCCCTCGACATCACGACCGTGGTAGCCGACCTCCGTGAATTTGGTCGCCTCGACTTTGACGAACGGGGCGTTGACGAGCTGGGCCAGCCGCCGGGCGATCTCGGTCTTCCCCACGCCCGTCGGCCCGATCATCAGGATGTTCTTGGGTGCGATGTCGTTGGCGATGTCCGCTGGCAGGTGCAAGCGCCGCCAGCGATTGCGAATCGCGACGGCCACGGCGCGCTTGGCGTCGTCCTGGCCAATGATGTAACGATCCAAAGCCTGCACGATCTGGCGGGGTGTCAGGTCATCCATCGGCGGTATCTCGATGTTTCTCAGCCGGGCGGCGGGTGGCCCAACCCGTCCACGCCTCGCCGCCTAACCATCTTATCCGCGATCCTCCCCGCGGCCCAGCCGCGACCGGGACGCGCCGGCGTTCGGAAATGTGAAAGGGACACAGAGACCCGGACTGTGGAGTCAGCCGGCTTGTTCGAGCTCGGCGTCGGTATCCGAGAAAGCCTCGCGCACGACCCCCAACTCGCGCAGCGCCCGCCAGGCGGCCTTTTGCTCCGCCTCCTTCTTGCTCGGTCCCCACGCGCTGGGGAACTGTCGCGGACCGACCGAGACGGCGATTTCGAAACACTTGGCGTGATCCGGGCCCTTCTCGTCCAGCAGCTCGTATACCGGCGTCGCGTGGAGGTTGCGCTGCGCATATTGCTGCAACTGCGACTTGAAGTTGTACTGGTGATCCGAACGATTGGCCCGAGCGATTTCTTCACGCATGTGCCGCAGGATGAACTCACGGGCGGCGTCGAATCCGCCGTCGAGATAGATGGCCGCAATCACCGCTTCGAGCGCCGCCGCCGCCAGCGACATCGGCAGATTCGCGCCCGACTCCATCCCTTGCCCCAGCGTCAGCGCATCCGGCAGGTGCAGCTTGCGCGCCACCCGCGCACACACACGCCGCGATACCACCGCCGACTTGATCTTCGTCAGATCCCCCTCCATCGCGTTGGGAAAGCACTCGTACAGCTCGTGGCAGATCACCAGCTCGAGCACGGCGTCGCCGAGAAACTCCAGCCGTTCGTTGCTCTCGCGCCGGGAGTTCGCCGAGGACGAGTGCCGCAGGGAAGCCCGCAGAAGGGACACGTCTTCAAAACGGTAACCGAGGTTTTCCTGGCATCGCGCCAACACGCCGTTGTCGGTGGACATAGGTGCCGCCTGTGATGCGGCCGGCGTCGCAAGGCGTCCCGCTCGCAGGGGCGACTTGCGTCAGCGGCCTGGCTGCGCTTCGCATCGTACCACTGTCCGTTTCCCGACCAGCATCCGCAGAGGGGACCAGCTCGATACATGCAAACGCCGGGAAACAGCATCGCCGCCGAAAAGCGGCGCCAACACGATACTTCCTACGCGTTCTATCGGCAACAACGCGGCCTGACGTATAGCTCCCCCTTCGCGGAAACGGGCTCAGTCGTCGTACTCGAACGGCGGATGGGCGATCAGCATCGGCCGGCGCTGGGCGACATTGACCAGCAACCCCAGCGCGAGGAAGTTGGCCCACATGCTGCTTCCACCAGCGCTGACGAACGGCAACGTCATGCCCGTGATCGGTGCCAACCCGAGATTCATGCAGATATTGAGCAGTGCTTGTGCGACGATCATCACCACCACCCCCACCGCCAACAAGCGGCCGAACGGATCGTTCGTGACGGTCGCCACCTCCAGCCCGCACACGATGATGACCACGTAACACGCGATCACCACGAGGCATCCGATCAGCCCCCACTGATTCCCGATGACGGCGAAAATGAAGTCGTTGTGCTCCTCGGGCAGCAGCCCGTATTGCACCACGGCGCCCTCTCCCAGCCCTTCGCCCGTGAACCCCCCCGTGCCGAGCGCGATCAACCCCTGGCGAAGCTGGTAGCCCGGCCCCATGTGCCATTTCTCGTCGGCGACGTTCTGCCGAAACAACACCTGGATCCGCCGGCGTTGGTACGGTTTCATGCCGAAAGCGTAGAACACCGGCAACGTCGCACAGCCCAACAGCACGATCGTGGCGAGGTGCCGCATCCGCGCACCGGCCACGAACAACATCGAAAACAGGACCGGAAGCAGCATCAGCATCGTGCCCAGGTCCGGCTGCTTGAGGATCAGCACCATCGGTACCAGCGTCAGCAGGAACGGCGGGATCAGCCCCCGCCACGTCCGGTACGACTTCCGATAGCGCAGGTACCACGCCAAGGCCAGGATCAACGCCACTTTCATGAATTCCGACGGTTGCAGCCGCAGCGGACCGAGCTCGATCCACCGCCGTGTATCCCGCCGAAACGGGATCAGCGGCAGATCGACGTAGCGATCCAGAAACAGCAACAACAACAGCGCGAGCACGAAACCGTAGATTACGTAGGAGTACTGCCCGATGCGGCGATAACTGGGCACGAGGGTCAGCAACAGCAACCCGACGCCGGTCACGAGGTAGATGCTCTGCCGAAGCGTCAGCGGGCCGATCTCGCGGGCAACCACCGTAAGCCAGTTCGTTTCGGCGGGGACGCGCCGGGCCGCCACATCGGTCGGCGTCACAGCCGGGCGGCTGCGATCGGTCGCGTGGATCGATGCCAACCCGATGCTGGCGAGGATCAGCACCGGTATGGCCAAACCCCAGCCGAGACGCGTCAGGTTGAGCACGCGAGGCGTTGTCATACCCGGTCCATCCGTGGTCGCCGCTCGGCACTCGGCGGGCGGCACCCACTCGGTGTCCTCCGGCTCCCCATCCGTAGCGACCTCACTCCTTCGCCCGCTGCACAAGATACTCGGCGATATCCCGTACCACCGGCCCCGCCGCCGCCCCCCCGCTGCCCCCATACTCCACGATCGCGGCGATGGCGTACACCTTTCCGTGCGGCACGGCCCCGCGCGGGGTGTCGCGTGGCTGCGTATAACCGATGAACCACGCGTGCGACGGCAGCTTGTCGTTGATGTCCAGCAACGGGAACCGCTCACACGTTCGATAGCCGACGATCCTCGGTTTCGGGTCGGGATATGGCTTGAGGATGTCTTCGCGGATCAGCCCCCCCACCACCGTCTCGCGATGCCCATCGGGCCACTCGAGGAACCATCGCCGTTTGATCGGACGCGCCGCCGCTTGGGCCGACCCCGTCTTGCCGCACAGGCAGTACGTGGGATCGTCGAGCCGCGCGTGCTTGTAGGCGGTCGCGCCACGCTCGTTCACAACCCGCCACATGCCCCGCCGCAGCACGCGCAGATAGCGCTGGTCAAACTCGACCGTCTTGGGTGGTGCGGCGGCGGTCCCGTCGTCATCGAGCAGCAGCCGCACCGGCGCCCAACGCCCGGTGGCCACGGTCGCCGCCACGTTCGCGGCCTGTAGTGGAGTGGCGGCCACTTCACCCTGCCCGATCGCGAAATTCCACGCATCCGCCGGGCGCACGTGCGGATCGGAACGGCGATGCGTGCGAATCCACTCGGGCGTCGGGACGATTCCCCTGCTCTCCTCGATCAGACCGGTTCCCTGGGTCCGCCCGAGCCCGAACCGCGAAAACCACGCGCACAGGCGTGCGACCCCCAGCCGGTCGCCGATGGTGTAGAAATAGATGTTGCACGAGTTGCGCAGCGCGTCGGTAGCTCTCTGCGGCCCGTGCGTGGCGTGATACATGTTGTAGATCCAACAGCGGAAGCGGTTGGGCTGCTCCGGCCGGAAGACTCCGTTGCACTCGATCGTTGTCTCCGGTCTGACCACG
>JALSRY010000145.1 GCA_026984555.1 Phycisphaerae bacterium | reverse complement strand
CCCTGAGCCACCGCCTGGCCGCGAGCGCCCCCGAGCGGACTCGATGCACATGGACCGCGGATCGACCCTTCGCGCTCGCAATCACGCCGCGCCGCCTCCCGCGTGCCGCGTCAGCGCGCGGCGTATCGCGGGCGCCGGACGGGCGCGCGGCGGGAACGCTACGGGACGTCGCTGGCGCCGGCGGCGAGATCGTACGCCGCGAAACCGCCGCAAATACTCGCACATTCGAATCCGCGTTGGCTGAGGCATCGGCAGGCGTAGTAGCCGCGCTGGCCGACGGCACAGAAGACGAGCAATGGTTTGTCGCGGGGGATGTCGTCGAGGCGTTTGCGCAACAAGGGCAGGGGGATGTTGATCGAACCGGGGATGGTGCCGCCGGCGAGTTCGTCGGGATTGCGCACGTCGATCAAGGTGTAGCGCTGGGCGAGCTGCGGATCGACCGCGGCCGGACTGATGCAGTGGACGTCGCCGCGCAGCTTGTTGCCCGCGACGAATCCGGCGATGTTGATCGGATCCTTGGCGGAGCCGAATTGGGGGGCGTAGGCCAGTTCGGCCTGTTCCAGATCGAAGGTGGTCAGGTGGGCTTGGATGGCCAGCGCGAGCACGTCGATGCGTTTGTCCACGCCGTCGCCGCCGACGATCTGGGCCCCGAGGATGTGCCCCTCGGGCGGCGCGAACAGGAGCTTGAGCATCATCTGCTCGGCGCCGGGGAAATAACCCGCGTGCGACTTGGGGAAGACGTAGATGCTTTCGTACGCGACGCCCCGCTGCCGCAGGGTCTTTTCGCTGGCGCCGGTGCAGGCGGCGGTCAGGCCGAACGCGCGGACGATCGCGGTTCCCTGTACGCCCCGGAAGGTGGACGGGCGGCCGCAGATGTTGTCCGCGGCGATGCGGGCCTGCCGGTTCGCCGGACCGGCCAGCGGCAACATGGTGGGCCCGCCGAGCACCGCGTCGGTCACCTCGACGGCGTCACCGACGGCGTAGATGTGCGGATCGCTGGTACGCATGTGCTCGTCGACGACAATCGCGCCGCGCTGGTTGAGTTCCAGGCCGGCGTCGCGGGCAAGCTGCGTGTCGGGGCGCACCCCCACCGCCAGGATCACCAGGTCGGCTTCGAGCGGCGAACCGCCGCGCAGACCCACGCGCAGGCGCCCCGCGTGATCCTCGAAACCCGTCACCGACTCGCCCAGGCGCAGCGTAACGCCGTGGGCCACCAGTTCCCGCCGAACGCGCTCGGCGAATTCCGGGTCCATCGGCGGCAAGACCTGCGGCAACAGTTCGACCAGCGTGACGTGCAGCCCACGGCGCCGGAGGTTTTCGGCCATCTCGATTCCGATAAACCCGCCGCCAACCACGACGGCGTCGCGGGCGGTGGCGGCGGCCGCGCGGATGCGGTCCATGTCCTGGAGGTTTCGCAGCGTACACACCGCGGCGTGGTCGGCGCCCGGCAGCGGTGGACGCACCGGCGCCGCGCCCGGCGAAAGCAGGAGCGCGTCGTATGACTCGTCGTATGTGCGGCCCCCGGCGTGATCGACGATGCGAACGGTACGGCGGTCGCGGTCGATGGCCACGGCCTCGCTGCGCGTGCGGATATCGAGGTTGTAGCGGGCTTTGAGGCCGGCGACGGTCTGCACGCGGAGAGCGTCCCGATGTTCGATCTCCCCGCCGATGTGGTAGGGCAGGCCGCAGTTGGCAAAAGCGATGTCGGGTCCGCGTTCGAGCAACACGATCTCGGCGTGTTCATCGAGTCGGCGGGCTCGGGCGGCGGCGGTCGCACCGCCGGCCACACCACCCACGATTACGATTTTTCGGTTGCCCGTTTGCGATCGGCTCGGTTGCGTCATGATGTTGCTCCCTGGGGTCGTCGTGGTGGTGATGGTACTTGCCCAGCGGTCCGCCGCGCTGCCGGGGTGCCGCACGACGGGCGTATCGTAGGCCAGGGGTTCGTCATTGCCCAGCCGGAGCGAGCCGACAAGAGGTAAACGAGGGGGTGGCGTCGGCTGGCGACGTCATCACGGGGAAACGGGTGGGGGTTGGTCGAGTGGTGCGCGCGTGAGAGACTCGCGCAGGGCGAGCGGCCCGTAGCGCAGGCGGAGCCACAGGACCACGAGCAGGAAACCAATCAGCAGTGCCCCGGTGACGAGCAGGCCGCCCTCGGGTCCGTACGCACCGCCGGTCCAGAGAGGTGGACCGATGGGGGTGGCGGTCATGAGCGACACCTGCTTGCCGTTGCCGCTGACGGCGAGGCCGAACACGGTTCCGAGCAGGACGTTCCAGGCGATGTGGAACCCGATCGAGAGTGCCAGTCGTCCGGTGCAGAGCAGGGGCAAGGCGAGGAGGGTGCCCGCCAGGAAGGTGTTGAGCACGCTGCGCCAGGATGTGTGAGGATGGTTGGCGTGGGCGGCGGCGAAGAGGGCGGATACGAGCAGCGTGGCGAGCAGCAGGGCCGGGCGCGGTCCGACCCGCCGCCCGCAGAGTCCTTCGGCAAGGTTGCGCAGCCAGTAGCCGCGGAACAGCAATTCTTCGCCCAGGCCCACGAGCACGAAGTTGGTCAGCATCAGGGCCAGCGCAATGGGCAGCGGGCCGATCGTGCTGCTGCGGACGGGTTCGGGACGCAGTTCGAGCCAGCCGGCGGCGAGCATGACGCCGACGATCGCAGCGGTCAGCCCGCTCCCGAGCACGAGCCCCGCGCCCAGGTCGGCCCACCACGCGCGGGTGGTCCAGAGCCCGAGGTCGCGCAGGGCGCGCCGGTCGAACCACCAGCACGCGGCCCCGATGGTGACGATGAGTACGACGAGGATGCCGGTGTTGGCGAGCCACTCGAGCAGCGGCGTCGGGGGGACGACCCACCCCAACATGCCGAACGCGATGAGCGCCAGCGCGAACAGCGCCAGATGCAGCAGGATGCGCCAGAGCGCGCGCGGCCGGGACTCGGCGTCGTTCCAGAAAAGCCAGGCCACCACGGTCAGGATCCTCCCTCGTCGGCAACCGTGTCGTTGCAGATCTGCGCGCGGTGGATCGGGAGGACGTCGCGCAGGTTGTCGTGAAGCCCGCAGAACCGCGACCGCAAGAGGAAATTACCGGTCTTGAAGAACAAGGGAATGATGGGCAACTCCTGTTCACAGAGGATGCGCTCGGCTTGTTGGAACAGGGCGAACCGCCGGGCGTCGTCTCCTTCGTTGGCGGCTTCGGCGATCAGGCGGTCGTAGTCGGGGTTGGACCAGCCGGTGCGGTTTTGTCCGTTGCCGGTGGTGAACATGTCGAGGAAGGTCGCCGGGTCCATGTAGTCGCCGTACCAGTCGCTGCGGACGATGTCGTAATCGAGGTTGCGGATGCGTGTGCTGAGGACTTTGCGTTCCTGCACGCGCAGGTCGACGCGGATGCCGAGCGCGGTTTCCCACATGGCCTGGACGGCCTCGGAGATGCGACGCTGGCGGGGCGGGTCGGGGGCGTAGGAGAGTTCGAGCGTTCGGTCGCCGGCGGCCTGATCGTACCCGCTGCGCCGGAGATACTCGCGGGCGCGCGCGACGCGCTGGTCGTAGCTCAGCCCGGCCCCGAGGCCGGCCGGGGGATGGTAGGTGATGAGCCGGCCGTCAGAACCGCGGCGGGTCATCTGGGGAATGGCGCCGCGCGGGACGTAGGTGTCGGCGGGGGTCTGCCCGAGCCCCAAGACCTGCGTGCAGATCGCCTCTTTGTCGATGGCGAGGGCAAGCGCCTTGCGGAGGTTGGGATTGTCCAGCGGGGGTCGGCGGCAGTTGATGCGGAAAAAATAGGTGGCGAAGCGGTCGGAGAGGTGGAAGTCGGGCCGATGGCCGGCTTGCGCTTCGCGGTAGAGTACGCGGGCGACCTCCGGGTCGAGCCCCATGACCAGGTCGATGCGCCCCGTCTCGTAGGCCAACAGTCCGACGCCCGGGTCCGCCGTCGTGAAGACTTCCAGCGAGCGAATCGCGATGTGGTCGGCGTCCCAGTAATAGGGGTTGGGCGCCAGCAGCAGGCGGCGTTTGAAATCCCAGCGGGCCAGCGTGAACGCGCCGTTGCAGACGATGTGCGCGGGCCGGGTCCAGAGGTGCTGGGTTCGCCGCAATACCCGCCCGTCGCGATACGCCCAGCGGCGCAGCGTCGCGCGCGGCACCGGGGCGAGCGTGGGGAACGACGTGATATCGAGGAAGTACGAGCACGGCCGCCGCAGTCGCACGCGCAGCGTGGCCGGATCGAGCGCACGGATTCCTACTTCGTCGCCGGGCAGGTCGTCGGCGGGGTCGTCGTTCAGCCGCGAGCGATAGTA
>JALSRY010000144.1 GCA_026984555.1 Phycisphaerae bacterium | reverse complement strand
TTCCTCCACAGTCTTGCCGGTGAGCGGACAACCGGGCCGGATACGCATCTCGACGAGATACTGGCGAGCCGAGTCCCCGATGCGCTCGAGCAGGTCGCGCCGGTTGGGCAGCAACCGCGGCGCGACCAGGACCAGGTAGCTCGCCCCGACCACGACGGAAGGCACGCCGAGCCACGTCAGCTCGAACATGTGCATCGCGCGCAGGTGGGCCTGCTCCATCGCCTCGCTGACGATCAGGTTCGTGGTCGTGCCGATCAGCGTGCACATGCCGCCGAGGATCGCCAGAAACGACAGCGGCATCAACAAACGCGAGGGGGAAACGCGCGCCTTGCGGCACCAGTCGGTGATGATGGGGATCAGCATCGCCACGACGGCCGTGTTGGCCAGGAATGCGGAAAACACCGTTACCTGCGGAACCATGCGCAGCAATACGCCACGCTCGCTGCGGGCCTTGCCGAGCATGTGCCCCCCCAGCAGGTCGAGCGCGCCGGTTTCGCGCATGGCGGCGGCGATCACGAACAGGCCCGCGATCGTCAGGACGCTCTCGCTCGACAAACCCGCCAACGCCTGGCGCGGGCTGATGACCCCCGCCACGGTGACCGCCACGGTCGCCCCCCAGAGAACCATGTCGGGCGGGGCCGTGGCGCGGATCAGCACGATGAAGGTAAACGCGAGAATCCCGAGCGTGAACCAGGCCTGCCAACCCAACGCGCGTCCCTCGATCGATGCTCCACCGGCCGACCGCAACCCCGCAGCGCGGGCCGACCGCAACCCCGCGCGTTCGTGCGATCGTGGCCGGTATTGTACCCGGCCGGGGAGGGGCCGCCACCGCGGCGCCCGTCGCGGGGCAGATGGTCACGTGCTCACCATCCGCGCGGCGCGAGCGAGCCCCGGGCGGCCGCAACGCTGCGCAAGGGCGGTCGGCGGGCTCAGGGTCGCGACGTCGCGTGCGGGGGGAGGGCGACGGTGCAGGTGGCCTGGGCGCTCATCGCCCGCCGGGTGAGGTAGTCGATGAAGGTGGCCCGGATGGTGATCTCGCGGTGCGCGGGTGGCCCGTGCTGCCAGGGGCAGTGCAGGGCGTAATGGTAGGTCATGAACTTCCCGAACCAGCAAGAACGCAGCTTCTCGACGGGGAAGACGTACTCGCCGACGAGCGTGTGCCCTTCGGGAGCCTGGAGGTCGAACAGGCGAATGCGAACCTCGCCGGCGGCCTTGATGGCGTCGCCGTCGCGATCGACCGGACGCAGATAGACGACGACACCGTCGTCGCCGGGCTGGCCGTCGAGGTTTTCCCCTCCGCTGAGACCGAGGATTTCGATTCGCTCGGGGTAGTAGATGTTCTGGAGGTCCTTGTCGCTCAAGCCGCGGGCGACCTGGAGCTGGCGCTGGAGCTCGTCGATCGTGGCTTGCTGCGCGGCGATTTGCTCCTTCTGGCGGTCGATCTGCTGCTGGAGCGTGCTGATCCGCCGTTCATAATCCAACCGGCCATCGCTCTGGCAGCCGATCAGCGTCAGCGCCGCGGCACACAGCATGGTGCGGACTCGCAATCGGCGACGGAGCAGTTTCACACGCTTCCCCTCGGGGGACGCCGGCCGCCTACGAATCGGACCGCAAGGCGGGCGATCCGGCATGCGGCATGGCTTCGATGATCTTGTCCGCGAGGCCGTAGGCGACGGTCTCGGAAGCATCCATCCAGTTGTTGCGGTCGCAGTCCTTGGTGATCTGCTCGACGTCCTTGCCGGTGTGTTTGGCGAGGATCTGGTAGAGCTGTCGCTGGGTGCGGAGCATCTCGTCGAGTTCGATCTTGATATCCGTGGCCGGGCCCCGGGCGCCGCCGAGCGGTTGGTGGATCATCACGCGGGCGTTGGGCAGGACGAAACGTTTGCCCTTGGTGCCGGCGGCGAAAAGGACCGCGCCCATGCTGGCGGCGATGCCCACGACGTAGGTGGCCACGGGGCACTGGATGTACTGCATCGTGTCGTAGATGCCCATACCGCTGTACACGGACCCGCCGGGCGTGTTGAGGTACAGGTGAATATCCGCCTTGGGGTCTTCGTTGGCGAGGAAGAGCAGTTGGGCGACGACCAGGTTGGCGAGGTCGGGCGTGACTTCGTCGCCGAGAAAAATGATGCGGTCCTTCAGCAGCCGGGAGTAGATGTCGTAAGACCGCTCGGCGCGGCCTTCGCGTTCGATGACGATGGGTACGAGGTGACCGTAGTTGCTCATGCCGAAGGCTTCCTTGCGTTACTTGCCGTCTTTCTTGCCCTTGTTCTCGACGCCGAGAATCTCGTCGATCAGGCCGTATTCCTTGGCCTCGAAGACGTCCATGTAGCGATCGCGCTCGATGTCCTTTTCGATTTGCTCGGCGCCCCGCCCGGTCTCGCGAGCGAGGATGTCGATGAGGGTTTGCTTGACCTTGAGGATCTCGCGGGCCTGGATGTGCATGTCGGCGGCCTGGCCCCCGACCATGCCCCACGGCTGGTGGATCATCACCTTCGCGTGGGGCAGGGCGAAGCGCTTGCCCTTGGTGCCCGCAGCGAGAATCACCGCGGCCCCGCTGCTGGCGCCGCCAACGCAATACGTGGCCACGTCGCAGTTCAGGAACTTCATCGTGTCGTAGATGGCCAGCGTGTCGTCGATGTCGCCGCCCGGACAATTGATGTACAGATGAATGTCCTGATCACGCTTGACGGACTGAAGGTAGAGCATGCTCTTGATCACGTGCGAGCAGACGGTGCTGCTGTTGATCGTGATACGCGGGTCCAGCGGCAGGTCGAGGAAGATGATGCGGTTGTCCAGCAGCATCTCGTTGAGCCCCATCTGCCGCCAGTTCTGATACTGGGGCCCGCCCTGCACACGGGGACGCTCGGTTTGCGGCCAGTATGGCAGTGACATGAACTCTCCTTACGAGGCGGCCCGCATCGCGCAGATGTTGCGCGGTCCGCTCGGCTGGGCCGGGCGCAGCGGCGGTGATGGCTCCGCCCGGCGGGGGACTAATCTTTGTCCTCGGTTTCCTTGTCCGCGTCCTTTTGAGCATCGGCCGATTCGCCGTGCGACCCGGCCTCGATCTCCTCGAATTGCGCGTCTTCCAGCAGCCGCGCCACGCACTTGGTCTCGCGGATGTTGTCCACGAGCTGATCGAGCAGCCCCCGGCTGTAGAGCATGTCACGCAGCCGATCGAACCGCTGGTTGTACAGCCGGGCCATGCGCGCGATCTCGCTGTTGATCTCCTCGTCCGTGACGACCACGTCGAGCTGATCCGCCAGCTTGTCCACGATGAACTGGAGCTTGAGATCGCGGGCGACATCCTCCTTGGCCGACGTACGCAGCTCGTCGATCCGCGATTCGATCTCGTCGTCCGGAACGCCGGACTGCCGCAGCTCCATCACCCGGCGAAGCACCGCCTGGTCGGTCTGGCGGGCGGAGAGCTTCTCGGGCAGGTCCATCTGCGTGTTCTCCAGCAGGTACGCGAGCACCTGCTCGCGCTTGGCCCGTTCGGCGAGCCGGTTGGCTTCCTCGCTCATGTCCTCGCGGATGAACTCGCGCAGATCCTGCTCGTCGCTGGCACCGAACTGCACGACAAGATCATTGAGATCCATCGGGCTGAGCCGCTTGATCTCGTGGATCGTGAACTCGAACGTCCCCTTCTTGCCACGCAGGTCGGGCCGCTCGTAGTCGTCGGGAATCTCGCATTCGGTCGTGACGGTCTGGCCGGTGGTGGTGCCTTTCAGCACCTCCCCGAGGTTCTCCAGCGCAATGCCGTCCAGACGCGTGCCCCGCACGCCGAGCTGGACGTTGGATTCCTTCTTGACTTCCTGCCCGTCGACCAGCAGCCGAACCTCGGCGACAAGCACGTCGTCGGGCTCCGCGACCCCGTCGAGCACGGGCTCGTAATGACCGCGAATCTTGCGCTGACGCTCGATGTACTCGTCGATCATCGCATCGGTGACTTCCACCTTCGGCATCTTGACGGGGATTCCCTTCAGCTCGGGCAGCTCGAACGATGGCTTGATCTCGACCTCGCAGCAGAAGGTGAAGTCCCCGCTGGCGGGCAGCTCGATGTGCTCGAGCGCTTCGTCCACCTGCATCAGCTTGTCGCCGTCGTCCGTCTTGATGCGGATCAGCGGATCGCCGAGAACCTCGATCCCTTCCTTTTCGGTGGCCGCGAAGAACGCCTGCCCGAGGATCATCGTCTTGAGCGACTCGCGCACCTCCGGGCCAAAACGCTTCTGCACGAGCTGGATCGGAGCACGCCCCTTGCGAAACCCCGGCACGACCGCGTCCGTGCGAATCTCA
>JALSRY010000143.1 GCA_026984555.1 Phycisphaerae bacterium | reverse complement strand
GGTTCATGAGCCGGCGGGAGGGGGGTTTTGCGGTTCAGCCGCGCGCGGTGGGGGCTTCGGGGGCGGGGTCTTCGGGGTTTTCGTCTGGTGGGGGGCCGGAAGCGTTGCTGTCGTGGCCGGCGCTGCGGGGCGCGACGTTGTTTTCAGGGGACGGGACGGGAGCGTCGCCGGCATCGAAGTCGCGATCCAGGATTTCGCGCACACGCCGCAGCAGCCCGAGGCGGTCGAACGGCTTGGCGAGAAAGTTCACGCCCTCTTTCAAGACCCCGCGTTCGGCGATCACTCCCGACGCATAGCCGGAGATGTAGAGGGTGCGCATCGTGGGGCATGCGGCCGACAGGGCGGCCGCGATGCGTGTCCCGTTCATGTCGGGCATGACGACATCGGCAATCAACAGGTCGATGGGGCCTTCGTCGCCGGCGGCAACCCGGAGTGCCTGCGCGCCGCTGTCGGCGGCGAGCACGCGGTAGCCGGCTTCGGAGAGGATGCGCACGACGAGCTGGCGGACGGTGTCATCGTCTTCGCAGACGAGGATCGTTTCGTTGCCGGCGGGGGTGGAAGCGTCCGGGAGCGTGGACGGAGCGGGTGCGGTCGTGTCGGCCACGGGCAAGTACACGACGAAACGCGAGCCCCGGCCGGGGGCGGTGTCCACGGTGATCCGGCCGCCGGTTCGATGGACGATGCCGTGTACGGTGGCGAGGCCGAGTCCGGTACCGCGGCCGGGCGGCTTCGTGGTGAAGAACGGCTCGAAGATGTGCTTGACGGTTTCCGCGGTCATGCCGCAGCCGGTGTCGCGCACCTCCAGGACGACGAAACGCCCGGCGGGGAGTTCGGCGGGTGGGGGCCGCTGATCGTCGAACGTGACGCACGCGGTCTCGATGGTGAGTTTGCCGCCGTGGGGCATGGCATCTCTTGCATTGACCACGAGGTTCATGACCACTTGCTCGATTTGCCCGGCGTCGGCATGGATCGGCGGCAGGTCGCTGTTTCCGCGCACCTCCAGGTCGATATCCTCGGTGATCAGTCGCCGGAGCATTTTCTCGAGTTCGAGGATCAACTGGTTGAGGTCGAGGATTTCGGGGTGGGAGACGTCGCGTCGGCTGAAGATGAGGAGTTGGCGTGTCAGGCGCGCGGCGCGCTGGGCGGCCTGCTCGACCTGGCGCAGGCCGGAGACGAGCGGATCATCCGCCGGCAGTTCTGGTTTGAGGATACCCAAGGAGAGCTCGGCGTTGCCGAGGATGGCGGTCAGGATGTTGTTGAAATCGTGGGCGACGCCGCCGGCCAACTGGCCGATCGCTTCCATTTTCTGGGCGTGGTGAAGTTGGCGTTCGAGGCGGGCCTTGTCGCGGTCGATGCGGGCGCGCATGATGGCGGCGCCGCAGATGTTCGCGGCAGCGCGCAAGGCGTCGATCTCGGGCGTGTCCCAAGCGCGCTGGTGGCGGCACTCGGCGAAGCCGATGACCCCCCAGATACGATCGTCGCAAACCACCGGCAACGCCAAGAGCGTGAAGGATTGTTCGGTCAGTACCAGGATGCCCGAAGACCGGTCCGGTCGTGCCGCGCTGGTCTTGTCTTCGGCCGGGGCGCCGGCCAGGCTGGTGAACCAGGAGCCGAACGCTTCGCCGTGCAGTACGTGTTCGATGGCGCAGCCGGCGTTGGTGGGGATGTCCGGTGCGACCCAGTCGTAACGCTCCGCGACCGTCGGTGTTTCGTCTTCGGCGGGTTCGATCCGAACAGCCATCGCCCGGCAGACCCCCATCGCTTCGCCCAGCCGTCGCAGCAACTGATCGATCTGTTCGGGGTACTCGTGTTCGCTGATGATCGCCTCGGCCGCCCGGCTCAGGGCGGCGAGGATCTGGTCGCGGCGGCGGAGGGCCTCCTCGGCGCGGCGGCGCGCGTCGATGTCTCGGCGCAGCGCGCGGTTGGCCTTGTCGAGGTCGCGCGTCTTGCGGCGGACCTGCCTGCGGAAGACGATCGTGCTGATCGCCAGGACGCAGACGAGGGCTGCCCCGCCGATCAGAGCGTTGCGGAACCACGCCGGCAGCGCGGGCATCTCCACGCTGGCCAGGTAGCGGTCGAGGACGCGATGGTACGCCGAGTCGGGGTCGTTCTTGATTGCGCCGAGTTGGTCGTCGAATCTCTTGACGAGGGAATCGGGGATGTCGGGTCGAAAAGCGCAGCGAATCTCGACCGGGCTGACGAGGATCGCACTTCGGCGGACGTTGCCGGAGCGTTTGAATCGTTCACCGACGAGGCGATTGAACAGGGCGGCGTCGGCCCGGCCGTCGGCGACGGCGCGCGCGACCTCCTCGTAGCTGTCGAGTTCCAGAAAACGGCAATGGATGCCGTAGCGGTGCGTGGTGTGGCGCAGGCCGTCGTGCGTGGTCAAGAATACGTCGTCGCGCAACACGGCCACCGTCTTGTGGTCCAGGTCGATGATCTTTTCGATGGTCGAGTCGGGCGGTGTGTAGACCCAACCCCAGTTGACCAGGATCGGCACCGTCGAAAAACGGTACTGCTCGTCGCGGTCGGGCGTCCAAGCCATCGGCCCGAGCAAGTCGATCCGGCCGGTTCGGAGTCGTTCGAGGCATTCGGGCCAGCTTGCGCGGACCCACTCGATGCGCCAGTGTTCGCGGCGGGCGATTTCTTCGATGATTTCCGGGAAGATGCCGGTGGGGTGGTCGGGACGATCGAGCGAGACGAGCGGCTGGTTGTCGTAAACGCCCACGCGCAGCGTTTGCGGGTCTTGCGCTTCGGCGGTGGCGGCCACGACGCAGGCGAGGGCGAGCAGGCCGCTGGAGACCGACATCCGCCGGCGGCTCGGTGTGTCGTGCGCGGTGGGGCCGATTCGGGCGCGCGGTGCGCTCGGCGGCGCGGCGCGATGCGGGACGGCGCAGGTGTTTTCGGCAGTGGACATGTGGCCCATCCCGGTGGGGTGGTCTGACGCTCACCGCCCGGAGTCGGGTACGTCTCGACATCCGTTCGGGAGACATGACGCGACCGGGATTGTACGGCGCCGGCGTGCAACAAGCCAGACGAGAATCTGCTTGTTTTCGCTACATATGAGCCAGGGAATAAGTTTTTGTGTTACATCTGGTCGGAGATCGCACGGGGGTGGGGGGCAGGGTCGCGTGGGCGACGCAAGCCGGCCGCGGGGTAGGTTCGGCGGACATCGATCGCCGCGTTTTCAGGCTGCGAAACACGCCAAAGACTGATAGAATACGACCATCTGTGGTACGTGCGGTGGATCGCGGAACGGGGGCGGGCGCCGGCCGAGGCGGTTCCGCTTTCGGGTGGCGTACCTCGTGGCGACGGGGATAGTCGCGGTCGGCGGCAGCGCGCCGGCGACCAACGGGCCGGAGGAACCATACCCATGATCGACGGATGTGGGCGCCAGATCGATCATCTGCGCCTGTCCCTCACGAACCGTTGCAACCTGGGCTGTCGCTACTGCGCACCGGAACACGGGGAGCTGCTGCGCCGCACGTTGGATGTTGACTTCGCCCGGGAGCTCGTGCGCTGGCTGGTCGATCGTCACGGCATTCGCCATGTTCGGCTGACGGGCGGCGAACCGCTGTTGTATCCGGCGCTCCTGCCGCTGATCGAGGGGCTGACGAGACTCGACGGTTTACGGGAACTTACGCTGACGACCAACGGGCAGGCGTTGGCGCACCAGGCCGAGGCCCTCCGCGCCGCCGGGCTGACGCGCATCAACATTTCGCTCGATACGCTCGATCCGGGGCGTTTCGCGGACCTGACCCGCGGCGGTCGTGTGGCGCATACGCTGCGGGGGATCGAGGCGGCGGTGGCGTGCGGGCTGACGCCTGTGAAAATCAACGTCGTGGTGCAGCGCGGGCTCAATGACGGCGAAATCACGGACATCGCTCATTGGGGATTGTCGCGGGGGTGCGTCGTCCGCTTTCTGGAGGTGATGCCGATCGGGCATTTGTTCCACGTGGCGCGTAACCACCTGGTGCGCGCCGAGGAGATTCTGGCGGCGCTCGGCGAGCGGTTCGAGCTGAAACCGCTACCATCCGCCCCAGGCCAGCCCGCGCGGGACTACCGGGCGGTCGGGGAGGATGTCGCCGGCGTGATCGGGGTGATTGCGCCCACGACCCGGCCGTTTTGTCCCGAGTGTCGGCGACTGCGGGTCACGGCCGAGGGGGGCGTGGTCACGTGCCTGCACGATTCGAATCCGGTGGATCTCAGGGCGTGTTGGGATGGGAAGCGGCTGGATATCGAGCGGGCGGATAAGCTGCTGCTCGCGGCCGTGGAGAAGAAAGCGTTGTGGGGCACGCCCAAG
>JALSRY010000142.1 GCA_026984555.1 Phycisphaerae bacterium | reverse complement strand
CGTTCTTCGAATTGCCGGTGGCGACTGCGTTCATCCATGACCGCCCCCATCGTACGGCTCTGGCAGTCGCCGTCCACACCGGGCGCAAAAGATCGCCGCGGGCGGATTATCGTGCGCGCAATCCGCATAGGGGCAGGTTCGCTTCGCGGGCGGGACGCCGAGTTCGGCTGCGGCGGGCGGGGGCGTGGTCTCCGCCAGTGAGCGAATCGCCCATCGGAACGCGCGCAGCAGGAGGCTGGCCATCATCACGAAGAAGCCGAGCACCCCGATCAGAAACGCGCCCCCGACCAGAATCGTCACGCCCGGCTCGATCATCAGGACACCTATTCCGCAACGGCCGACGGCGTGGGCAGCCGGGCGCCGCAAAAGATGCAAAACTCGTCACGCGGGCCGGGATATCCGCCGCACGACGGGCAGCGTCGCACGTGCGGGGTGAGCTGCTTTCCGCATTGGGTGCAGAACTGGTCGGACGGGTTGCACGGCTGTCCGCAGTGCGGGCAGCGCGCGTCGGGCAGTCGCGGCGCAGGGACGGATCGAGCCACCGGCCGCTGGGCGGGCAGGGGTGGAGGTGGGGCCGCCTTGTGCTCGAGGTCATCGAGGACCGCCTGGGCCGATTCGTAGCGGTTCTGGTAGCGCGCGTAGAGCTTGCGAAAAACATTGTCGAGCTGCTTGGGCACTTCGGTGCGCACCGTGCTGGGCAACTCCGCGCCGGCGGGGCGGTCGCCGGTGAGCATTTCGAACAGGATCACGCCGATGGCATAGAGATCGCTGCGTGCGTCCGGCTTCCGGTCGCCGTCGCGCACCTCGGGAGCCATGTAGGCCATCGTGCCGACGAGCGTGTTCTCGCGGTCGATCGAGGCGGACTGAACGATTTCACGCAGCGCGTCGGGGTTGGCGACGCCGAGGCCGAAGTCGCTCACCTTGACGTCTTTCTCGCGCAGCGCTTCGAGCGGGCGGCGTTGCAGGTCGAGCAGGATGTTGCCGGGCTTGAGATCGCGGTGCAATACGCCGTTGGCGTGCGCGGTGACCATCGCCGCCAGGATGCCGCGAAGGATCGTAACGGCGATCTTGACATCCAACCCGACAGGATGTTCGTCGATCACTTGACGCAAGGCGGGGCCGTCCACGTACTCCATCACGAGGTAAGGCACGTCGGCATACGGGTCGAGCCCGATTACCCGCACGATGTTGGGATGGCGCAGACCGTGGACGACGATCCCTTCACGCTGGAGATATCGGACGTACTGCGGCTCCGTCGGCAGCTTGACCGCTACGCGGTCATCTTTCCAGATGTGGTGGCGCGCGAGCCAGACCTCCCCGAACGAGCCGGTTCCCACGCGTTTTTCCAACACGTATTCGCTCACCCGCATGCCCGGTTCGTAGTTGCTCATCGGTTCTTCCCACGGGCGACGCAACGCCCGTTCTTTTCGGCTAGCCCCCGGCCATCTCGGCGAGGTACTCGGTCACCAGGTAATTATACGCCCCGGCCAGCGCTACCGCGCCCAGGCCGGCGGCCCAGCCCCACAGACCCGTCGGCCACCCCGTCATCAACACCCATGCCGCCATCAGGTCTATCACCAGCAATCCCGCCAGCAACGCCAAACTCGCCCAGTTCGTGCCCAGTTCGAGTATGCGGCGGATGTAGAGTTTCGCCGACCAGGGTACGGCGGCGGCGATGACCACCCAGGCGATGCTACGCCAGATGCCGTTCCAGATTGCGGACTTGGTCTCCGCGGGCATCTGGTAGATCATGTAGCCCAGGAAGATCAGCAGGCCGAGGATGATCCAGCTCAGCGTTTTTTCCGCGAGCCGAGATACGATGTTGGGACCCTCCGCTTCCATGTCCTAAGTCTAACCCCTTGCGCGAGTAGCGAACATTACAAAAACCCGGCGGATACGGAACCCCGTCTCGCGTGTCGCGCCAACAGTGTATTCGCGGCCCGCCGCGGGTCATTGGGATTTCCCGCCGGCCGGTGGCAAGAATCCGCCCGGGGCCGCTCAAACCGTGGCCGGGTCCGGGTGGTCCGCGTCGAGCCCGAGCGCGTCGCGTGCCGCCAGCAGTCGTTGCCGCTCGAAGCTGCCCGTCTCGCTCAGTCGCCACAGGGCTGCGTACGCAATATGCTCGGCGTCGATCTCGAAGAACCGGCGCAGCTCGGCCCGGGCTTCACTGCGTCCAAAGCCATCGGTGCCGAGGGCGTAGATTCCTTTCGGTGTCCACGGTGCGAGTCGGTGCGGGAGGGCTTTGACGAAATCGCTCACGGCAACGATCGGCCAGGGTTCGTGCTGGAGCATTTCGCTGACGTGGGGAACGCGCGGGGGCTGGTCGGGATGCAAGCGATTCCAGCGACCGCAGGCCAACCCGTCGCGGTAGAGCTCGTTGTAGCTGGTCACGCTCCAGACGTCGGCGGCGACGCCGAACTTCTCGCGTAGCAGCTCCTGGGCCCGCACGGCCTCGTGGACCAGCGGGCCGCTGGCGAAGAGATGGACGCGGGGCGCGTCGCCGGGGTTGTCCGCCGCCCGGAACTTGTACATGCCGCGCAGGATCCCTTCCTCGGCACCCTGGGGCATGGGGGGCTGGAGGTAGGGCTCGTTGTAGACGGTGATGTAGTAGAAAACCGATTCCTGTTCTTCGTACATTCGGCGGATGCCTTCGCGGATGATGACCGCCAACTCGTAGGCGAACGCGGGATCGTAGGAGATGCAGTTCGGCACGCTGCTGGCGTGGAGGTGGCTGTGGCCGTCCTGGTGCTGGAGTCCCTCGCCCTGGAGCGTGGTGCGGCCGGCGGTGGCGCCGACGAGGAACCCCTTGGAGCGCATGTCGGCGGCGGCCCAGATCGAGTCGCCGATGCGCTGGAAGCCGAACATCGAGTAGAACGTGAAGAAGGGGATCATATTGAGGCCGTGATAGGCATAGGCGGTGCCGGCGGCGGTGAAGGAAGCCATCGAGCCGGCTTCGCTGATGCCCTCCTCGAGGATTTGTCCGTCCTTGCGTTCGTGGTACTTCATCAGCAGGTGGGCATCGACGGGTTCGTAGAGCTGGCCGGCGTGGGCGTAGATGGCATAAGACGCGAACAGGGCTTCCATGCCGAACGTGCGGGCCTCGTCCGAGACGATCGGCACGATCAGTTTGCCGAGTTGTTTGTCGCGCAGCAGTCGGGCCAGCATGCGCAAGTAAGCCATCGTGGTCGAGGCGGGCCGCTTCCCGCTGCCGTCGAAGAACTCGGCGAACAGGTCGCGCTTGGGCGCCGCCAGGGGCGCGACGGTGACCTTGCGCGCGGGCAGGAAACCGCCCAGCGCTTTTCGGCGTTCCATCAGGTACTCGTACTCGGCGCTGCCCTTTTCGAAGCGGCAAAACGGCATGCGGGCGATTTCGCGGTCGCTGATGGGGATGTCGAAGCGGTCGCGGAAGTGCTTGAGCTCCTGTTCGTTGAGCTTTTTCTGCGAGTGGGTGATGTTGCGGCCTTCGCCGGCTTCGCCCAGCCCGTAGCCCTTGATGGTGCGTGCGAGGATCACGGTCGGCCGGCCGTTGCACTCGGTGGCGGCACGATAGGCGGCGTAGACCTTGGCCGGATCGTGTCCGCCCAGGCGCAGTTTCTGAATCTGTTCGTCGGAAAGGTGTTCGACCAGCGCGAGCAGCCGGGGATCCCGGCCGAAGAAGTGCTCGCGCGAATACGCTCCCGATTCGACGGTATAGCGTTGCCATTGGCCATCGACGACATCCTGCATGGTTTCGATCAGCAGGCCCTCGGTGTCGGCGTCGAACAGCGGATCCCAGTCGCTGCCCCAGATGACCTTGATGACGTTCCAACCCGCGCCGTGGAAGGCGGCTTCGAGCTCCTGGATGATGTTGCCGTTGCCGCGCACCGGGCCGTCGAGCCGCTGGAGGTTGCAGTTGACCACCCAGGTGAGATTGTCGAGCCGCTCGCGGGCGGCCAGCGTGATCGCCCCGAGACTTTCGGGTTCGTCCATCTCGCCGTCGCCGAGGAACGCCCACACCCGCCGGCCGGAGGTATCCTTGAGCCCGCGGTCGCGCAAGTATTCGTTGAACCGGGCCATGTAGATCGACGTGATCGGCCCGAGGCCCATCGAAACGGTCGGGAACTGCCAGAAGTCCGGCATCAGCCAGGGGTGCGGATACGACGACAGCCCGCCGCCCGGGGCCAGCTCGCGACGGAAGTTGACCAGATGTTGCTCGTCGATGCGTCTTTCGAGGTAGGCGCGGGCGTAGACCCCGGGGGCGGAGTGCCCCTGGAAAAAGACCATGTCCCCGCCGGTTTCGTGATTCGGGCCATGGAAAAAGTGGTTGAAACCG
>JALSRY010000141.1 GCA_026984555.1 Phycisphaerae bacterium | reverse complement strand
AAGCAGGTCGATCAGCCGGGCGGGTTCCCACGGTTTGGGCAGGACATCGATCGCGCCGAGGTGCCGGCACCGGGCTTGTGTTTCGTGCTGGCGGTCGGAGGTGATGACGATGGTGGGGATGTCGATGTGACGGGCGATGAGCTCGCGGAGCAAGGCCAGTCCGTCCATACGGGGCATCGCCAGATCGGTGATGAGACAGCTCGGACGCAACGACTCGATCAGCAGGAGCGCCTCGACGCCATCGGCCGCTTCGGAAAAGGCCCAGCCCTGGCCGAGCACGACCTCACGGACACGACGCCTTTCGACACACGCGTCATCGACGACGAGCGCTAACACCACGAGGTCTCCTGGTGATGCGAGCCGCCAGGGGATCGTCCGGATAGGTTGGCGGCGCACACACTACACGTCGGTTCGGCCGGTGGGCCACTTGAGGCGGAGCGATGGCCACCCTCGGCAGAACCCCGCCCGGAGTCCGGTGGGAACGGAAGCTGTCGGGGATTGCCGAAGGAGGGACTCGAACCCTCACCCTGTTGCCAGGACGGGATTTTGAATCCCGCGCGTCTGCCAGTTCCGCCACTTCGGCTACAAGCTGTTCATTGGCAAACAGTTAGCGGCATGCATCTGTTTCCCGGGGGACGCCTCGATGCCGGCCGCTCCGTTTGTCGAGCCACCGCTATTTTAGCGTGTGTCGCATGATCCGCAACGCTGACGGCGCCGGAGCAGAAGGGGTAAACGGGGCGGTGCGGGCGGATTTGGCTTGCGGGTACGTGGTTGCCGCGTTGTCAGGTTTCGACGAGTGGCCTACCCTGTGGTTCGACGCGAAAGCGGCCGGCGCCGGGGATAGACGGCGGGCACGCGGATGACGTGTGCCGGCAGCATATGAGGAGGAGTGTGCGTCCATGTTTCGTTTTCGGAACCTAGTTGCCGGTATGGCCCTGCTGGGCGTACTGGTGTTCGCGGGTTGCAGCCGCAAGTCGGAATCAGGTGGTACCGGGGGGGAGAATCGCGGAGCCAGCGCCAACGGAAAAGGCGGGAGCCAGGCGCGTCCGGAAGCCGGCGGCGAGGGGGCCGCGGGCGGGTTCGTCACGAAGACGGGCTCCGTGCTGATCCTGTCGCAGGCGCGGTTCAAGGATGTGACCGATCCGAAGACGGGGCAGACGGTTCCGAAGCCACAGCCGGCGCGGCTCGTGATCTTGCGGTGGGACGGGAGCCGGTGGGGTCGGGTGGTGATCGATGATCCCGAGAGCAACGTGTTTCACAAGGCGGTGCCGTTTCGTGATCCGCTGGCGCCGCAGCGCGGGTGCGGCATCTTGACGATCGCGGGCCAGCAGGCGGCCGTGAAGGTGTGGTATCCCGACGCCGATGGGTGGAAGGCGCAGACGCTATGGAAGACGAGCTTTGGTGGGCGATTCAACCGTTTCCGCGATTGTGAGATCGGTGACGTAACCGGCGACGGAAAATCCGACATCGCCTTGGCCACGCATGACCAGGGGGTTGTCGCCGTGCTGCAACAGACGAAGGAAGGGTGGAAGCCGATCGAGCTCGACCGCAAGAAGCGGACGTTTGTTCACGAGATCGAGCTGGCGGACCTCGACGGCGACGGGCTCGCCGAGGTCTACGCCACGCCTTCGCAACCCAACCGCCTCAACGGCAAGCCGCAACCCGGCGCGATCGTCTCGTATCGGCATACGGCCGAGGGCTTTGTGCGGAAAGTGGTCGAGGAGTTCCCACGGAGGCATGTCAAGGAGATTCTCGCCGCGGACCTGGCTGGCGATGGGCACAAGGTGCTTCTGGCGGCCGTCGAGGCGATCGAAGGTGCTCCACCGGGCGCGCCGCGAGAGGCACACGAGATTCTCATCAAACGCTATACGTGGCGTAGAGACGATTACCACGGCGAAGTCGTCGGTACGTTGCCCGACACGATGTGTCGTTTCCTCGTGTCGGGTGATGTGGATGGCGACGGGAAGCCGGAGGTCATCGCCGCCACTCGTGCCGCGGGGTTGTACCTGCTTCGGCCGGGCCGATCGCCCTGGACGGCGGAGCTGATCGACGGGGAGTCCGGGGGTTTCGAGCATGCGACCGTGCTAGGCGACCTCGACGGAAACGGGGTGTACGAGATCTACGTGGCGACGGATCGGCAACATGAATTGCGGCGGTACGTTTGGGATGGGAACGGTTGGCAGCGAACGACGCTGTACCGCATCGATCCTGACGCGCTGGATTGGAATGTGTACGCCGCCGCACCGGCCGAAGCGACATTCGGGCATTGAGGCGGGGGTTGAGGCGCTGCGTCGTGCGTGCGCCCGATCGGGGGCCGTGGTTAGGGCGGTGACGGAGGGAGAGGGCGCCCGCGGTGCGGCCCGGCGCGGGGGAGCGGAGGAGTCGGGCGCGCCTATGATCTGTTGGTGGAACGGTTTTCGGCACGACGACGTGTCTTGAGGAATTGCACGAGTAGCGAGGTGACCCATGTCGGCGGATGCAACCCTGGCAAGAGCGGTCGAAAAACAGATGCGTAACTGGGAAATCGCCCGCCAACAACGACCCGGGCCGGAGCGTGAGGCGCACGAGGCCGACGTGCACGAATTCGTCACGATTTCTCGCCGCGCGGGCAGCGCGGGAATCGAGATCGCGCGTGAGCTTGGCGAGCGGCTCGGCTGGCCGGTGTTCGACCGCGAGATTCTCCAGCACATGGCCAAAGACGACGCCCTGCGCGCCCGGCTTTATGAAAACATGGACGAGCGCGATACGAGCTGGCTCGAGAGCGTTTTGCGCTGGGTTCTGCACGGCGAGTTTCGTAAGGAAGACTATTTCCACAGGCTCACCGAGACCGTGCTGGCACTCGCGCGGCAGGGGCCGGCGGTGTTCCTCGGGCGAGGCGCCGACTTGATTCTGCCGAAGGACCGGGGGCTGCGTGTTGCGCTCTATGCTCCCGAGGATGTTCGCGTGCGTGAGTATGCAGCGGTGCACGGCTGCGACGAAAAGACCGCACGGGACCAGATTCACGCGGCCGATGCCGAACGCGAGGAGTTCATCCGTAATCACTTCGCCGTCGATCCGAACGACATCACGCGGTTCGATCTGCTGCTGAACGTCGGGCGGCTGACTCGAACGCAGGTGGTCGAGATCATAGCGGCCGCTCTCGCGGCACGCGGCGACAACGCCTGATCCGAGGGGGAAGCCGGGCAGACCGGGGCATTGTTCCTGGTGAAGCAGGGGAGGCTAATCGCTGTGATCCGGTACCCGCGCTGCGGTGGGAGGGCACCAAGCCAGATCGTGATCAGTGTGGTTCCGATTTCCAGGTGATCTTCGCCATGATCGCGCGGTGGTCGGAGCCGGGGATCGGAATCACCCGGCTGGAAGTGCTCGTCAACTCGCGTGACAGGAAAATGTGATCGAGTCGAATACCGGGCAGGAAACGCAAGTGTCCGATGGCGGGCCAGGTCGTGCCGCGCCCGTGTCCGCTGATCCGGTGCGCGTCTACCAGGCCCAGCCGGGCAAGGGCATCGGCGTACGCGCTATGATTGGTGAAGTTGAAATCGCCGCAGAGGATGACGGGCAAGCGTTCGTGGCGGAGCCGATCGAGCAGGTCGGCGAATTGCAGCCTTTGTTCGGTCGTGTAGGTCAGCCCCATGGGTGGCATCAAGTGGACATTGTAGAGCGCCACGTCGCGCCGGCCGAACCGCAGCACTGTGCGGAACTGGGGGCTGATGGCGGCACCGAGCGGCACATCGGTCTGTACGGGTCGGACGAACGGGCGTCGGGCATAGACGGCGAGCCCGAAGGAGTCGGTCCGCACGACGACTTGCGCGTGCGGGTAGGCGGCTGCGAGCGTCTTGCGGAAAGCGGCGTGCCACTGCGGCGCATACTCCTGCAAGACGACGACATCCGGCGCGATCTGCGCGATACGGCGCGTGATCGGGGCGGTGTCATGGTTCAGCGCGAGCAGGTTGGCCGAAACGATCGTGAGGGTGTTACGGGCCGCGGGGGGCGCGGGGTGGGGGGCATAGCTCCACAGGTCGGGGCCGAGCGTGATGGCCAACAGCGGTACGGTGGCCAGCGCCAACCGCCAGTGGCGCATCGCCGCGGCGAGCATGGCGACGGCGGCGAGCATGAGGCCGAAGTGGAACAGGAACGTGCGGATCATGAAAGCGGTGGTTGCGACGAGAACGTACAGGCGGGCGGTGTTGCGGAAGTCTTGAGGGAAGAGCTGGCAAAAGGCTACCGCGAGGTAGGAAGCGACGATTGCGATTGCGAGAAGGCGCGCCGAGAGCCGCCGGCGTTTTGGAGACGTGGTGGGCGCCGGCGGGGTATCA
>JALSRY010000140.1 GCA_026984555.1 Phycisphaerae bacterium | reverse complement strand
GAATCGTCTGGGCCCGGTCCGGGTGGCATAGCAGGTCGGCGAGCTCGATGACCCGTTGGTACTGGCCGGCGTTCCCAAGCACGCCGGTCAGGGCTGCGGCGGCGAAGGTCCAGACCGCGCGCGCGTCGTCGCCGGATTCGGGCGGCGGCGGCGCGCACAGGGTGCGGAGCGCGCGTGCTTTCCATTGCCCGGCGCCGGCGTCGGCTCCATAGTCCGGGAAGTCCGCGCCGGCGCGGAACAGGAAATCGGCCGTGGCGTTCGGGTCGAGGCGCCAAGCGGCGGCGAGCAGCTTGCGGGTTTCCCCGGCCACGAGATCGGGGTCGCGGTCGAGCAGTGGGCGGCCGGAGAGGCGTTCGAGGACGAACAATTCGCCGAGGATGTCGGGCTCGAGCGCGGCGATTCGGCCGTTGGTGCGGCGGGCGCCCAGCGCGGTGTGGTAGCGGCTGGGGCGGTAGTCGTTGTGGGCGGGCAGGATACCAGACAGGTCCGGGGGCGTGTGGGGCAGGGTGTCGAACGCCGCGGTGTCGAGGCCGCGCAGCATGGTTGCCAGCGCGACCAGGTTGATGTGCGGTGTGTCGAGCCCGTGATTTTTCCAGCGCGCCATTTCGTGAACGAGTACCGATTCGGTGAGGTCCGGCGCGCGCCAACGGCGCACGTTTTCGATGCCTTGGGCCACGATGGTTTCGGCGGCGAACGCGGCATAGAGGGGCCGCTGGTAGTTTTGGCGCTCGTTGCCGTGCGCCTGGCGGAGCATGGCGAGCACGGGCTCGCGTGCCGCGGCGATGTTCATGTTCGGTTTCAAGGCGCCGACGACGTATTCGACCGTGGCCCAGAGATCGTCGTCGGACAAGGGGGCGAGGGCGTGCGGCTGGTCATACTGGCAGGCGAGGAGCGTCTCCTTGTTCGCGTTGCCGTTGGCTTCGAGAAAGTTCCGCAGCCAGAGGTCATCGTTGTCGGCGGTACGCTCGAGCAGGAGGAAGCGGACCGGATGGAGGAACAACGGCGCGTTGCGGTGCAACACCGCGAGCGAGCGAGCGACGTCTATTCGCTCGGCGGCGTAATCGACGACGACGAGTGTCGGCTCGGCGGGTTGCCAGCGGGCCCAATCGAAGTCGCCTTCTTCTCGTGGCAGAAAGCCCGCGCGCCAACCGTGGTATTGCATTTCGAGCACGAGTTCGAGCGCGAGGCGGCTCTTGCCGCTGCCCGCGGGCCCGGACCAAAGCCACCAGCAGAAGTTGGTCTTGCGGGTGCCGGGTTCGAGCAGGAACTTGTACAATCGTTCGAGTTCGTCTTCGCGGCCGAACAACGGCGTCATACGCCGCGAGAAGACGAAACGCGAGAGGGCATAATCGACCGCGGTGCGGTCGGGGAAGGTCGATTCGCAGGGAGTTTCCAAGAACGGCGTATGATCGCGGTCGATGGCCTGCTCGATCCGGCGAAGCGCGGCGACCGTTTCGCGCGCGATGTCGGCAGCCAGTGCGTGCTGGGAGTCGGCGAGGAGGTGGACGTGGCGTTGGATAAAGGCGGGCAGGCGGTGTTCGAGTAGTTGCCGGATTTGGGTGGTGTCGAGGGCGGTTGGGTCTCGTCGCCGGGTGAGCACCTGGAGCAGGATTGCGAAGGGCTTGTGCTCGTCGTCGAGGTTGTGGAGCGCACGATCGAAGGTTTCCGGATCATCGAGCGCTTTCGGCCCGAGGGCTTCGGAGGCCAGCGCTCGAAGCATGTCGACCTGGTCGGTCTGCGTCCGCTTGTCGCGACGTCCGCGGAGATGCCGGGCGACCTGGTAGGTGCCCACGCCGCAGCATGCGAAGGCCAGCGCGAGCAGGCCCAAAGGGGTTGCCGCGGCGGCTTGGATGGTGGCTCCGAGTGTCGTCGCGCTGCCGGCCTGGAGGAGGCCTTGGAATACCTTGCTCCAACCGGAGAAGTTGTCGCGTTTGCTCGCCATGCTTCGCGATTATGCGGTTCCGCGCGTCGGGCTACAAGCCGCCGGGTGGTTGTCGGCGGTGGGGGTCAGCGGCGGTGCGCGGGGAGGTAGTAGTCGCGCACGTACTGTCCGAGCATGCGGTGGCTGGAAAACGGGTGTCCGACGCTGCGGAGCGAAGCGGTCATCATGCGGACCCACCGGGTGGGTATGCCGGCGCGGTTGCGCTGGTAGAAGAGGGGGACGATCTCGTTTTCGAGCAGGTCGTAGAGCGCGCCGGCGTCGTAGCGATCCTGGGCGGCGCGGGTTTTGCAGGTGCGGCCGTCGCCGACGGCCCAGCCGTTGCGTTTGTCGTATCCCTCGGCCCACCAGCCGTCGAGGATGGAGCAGTTGAGTCCGCCGTGGAGGGGAGGTTTCATGCCGCTGGTGCCGGAGGCTTCCATGGGGCGGAGGGGGTTGTTGAGCCAGAGGTCGCAGCCGCTGGTGAGGAGTCGGCCGATGCGCATGTCGTAGTTTTCGAGAAAGGCGACTTTTCCGGCGAAGGGGCGGCTGCGTGTATAGCGGAAGATGCGTTGGACGTAGGCCTGGCCGTCGGCGTCGTTGGGGTGGGCCTTTCCGGCGAAGACGAGCTGGACGGGGTGTTGGGGGTCGTTGAGGATGCGGGCGAGTCGTCGGGGGTCGTGGAAGATCAGGGGGGCGCGTTTATAGGTGGCGAATCGTCTGGCGAAGCCGATCGTCAGCGCGTGTTTGTCGAAGGCGTCGTGGATGAGGAGGTTGTCTTCGGTTGGTCCGAGTCGGCGGTGAATCTGTTCGAGCAGTTTCTGGCGGATAAAGTTGATGAGGCGGGCGCGGAGTTTGTTGCGCATGGCCCAGAATTCCTGGGGGGGGATGCGGTCGGCGCGGCGGGACCAGTCGGTATCGGGGGAGAGTCCGAGCCAGCGGGGCTTGACGTACTTGCGGTAGAGGATGCCCATTTCGGGGGCGAGCCAGGTTTGGGGGTGCACGCCGTTGGTGACGTGTCCGATGGGGAC
The DNA here is from genome assembly GCA_026984555.1 of Phycisphaerae bacterium. GTDB lineage: Bacteria > Planctomycetota > Phycisphaerae > UBA1845 > Fen-1342 > JALSRY01. Next base: position 1,384 of record JALSRY010000140.1, on the reverse strand, counting down.
ATCGCGGCTGTTGGTGGCGTGGTAGACTCGTTTCCACATTTCGCGTGTGACGTGGGCGTGGAGTTTGGAGACGCCGTTGACGTGGTTGCTGAGTTTGAGGGCGAGTACGGTCATGCAGAAGGGTTCCTTGCGGTCGTCGGGGTTTTCGCGGCCGAGCGCGAGGAACTCTTCCCAGGTGATGCCGAGTGCCTCGCCGATGGGAGCGAGGTACTTGACGACCATTTTCCAGGGGTAGCGGTCGTGGCCGGCGGGGACGGGTGTGTGGGTGGTGAAGACGCTGGAGGCCCGGACGATTTGGAGGGCGCGTTGGAACGACTTGCCGGACATGCGGAGTTTTCGCAGGCGTTCGAGGCCGGCGAAGGCGGCGTGCCCTTCGTTGAGGTGGTAGACGGTGGGCTGGATGTTCAAGGCTCGCAGCGCCCGCACGCCGCCGATACCCAGCAGGATTTGTTGCTGGAGGCGAGATTCGGGGTCGCCGCCGTAGAGGCGTTGGGTGAGTTTGCGGTCGCGGGGTTTGTTGCGTGAGATGTCGGCGTCGAGGAGGTAGAGGGCGGTGCGGCCGACCATTTGTTTCCAGATGCGTGCGTAGACGATTCGGCGAGCGATGGGGATCGCGACGGTTTTGCCGGTGTCTTCCAGGGGCCACTCGCGGAAGTCGTAGTGGGGGTAGACGACGCGGGTGGAGCCGTCGGCGCGCAACTGTTGTTCGTAGTAGCCGTTGCGGTAGAGGCGGCCGATGCCGACGAGGGGGACGCCGAGATCGGAGGCGGATTTGAGGTGGTCTCCGGCGAGCACGCCGAGCCCGCCGGCGTACTGTGGCAGGCTTTCGTGCAAGGCGTATTCGGAGCAGAAGTAGGCGACCTTGAGGCGGCGGTCGCGGCCGCGGGCGGTTCGGGCGAACCAGGTGCGGGCCCGGAGGTAGCGGCGGAGCTCGCGTTCGCAGGTTTCGAGCTGGGTGCGGATGGTTTCGTCGCATTCGAGCGCTTCGCGTCGTTCGCTGCGCAGGGCTTCGAGGATGCGGATGGGGTTGTGGTTGGTCGATCGCCACAGGGCGGGGTCGACCGCGGCAAAAAGCCGCTGGGCCTCGGGGCTCCAGGTCCAGTGCAGGTTCATCGCCAGGTCCACGATGCGATCGAACACGCTCGTATCGCGCACGCCGGGGGTGGCGAGGGCGTGAGAGGCTTTCGTTGTGCGCTTGGCCATCGACCGTCCTTTCCAGCAGGTGGGGAATCGAACAAGCGACGGAATTGTAGCGGGTTGGGTCGGCGCGGTCACGGGTGCGCAGCGGGGTGTGGTGTGGTGGGGGAGGTGGCGAGGCGACCGGGTGCGCGGGCCGTTCGGGGGCGTTGGGGGGGGCGTGGATGGTGGGCGGGTTCAGGTTCCG
>JALSRY010000139.1 GCA_026984555.1 Phycisphaerae bacterium | reverse complement strand
GACGCTGACGGCGGCGTCGCGCGTGGCCTGGATCTGGTGAACGAGCATGTGCCCGGGCTGGTCATGCGGGATGGTCGGGTCGCGCCCCTCGTAATACCCCTCGTTGCTGTACGGAATATGGCACGATGAGCAACCCATCCCGCGGTAGTCGCCCCGCGTCTGGCGGCCGCGAACCGCGAGGTGACAACGCTGGCACTGGTTGCGCTGGTACGTGAAGGCGGCCTGCTCGGGGTGGTCGTGGAGAGCGGCAAGGTCGGTCGGCGCCGGCGGAAGGGGTCGGAGCGCGTCGGGAAACACGCCCGGTTGCAACTGCTTGAGACGGGTCATGTAGGACCGGTAGGCAGGCGTCCCGTAGCGCTCATTCGGATCGTCGGGGTTCTCGGCGGCGTAGTTGCCCCAGATGTGGTCGTAGTTGTCCATCAAGCCGAAGGCCCACGCCGTCCCCTGGATCTTGCCGGCTTCGGTCATCATCAGGCCGTTCCACTGCGTGCGCACGTGATCGTCGTGGCATCGCCCGCAGGTGTGCTCATTGACCCACGGGCTGCCCGGATCGGGGTAAAACTTCGGTCCGCGGTGCGCAGCTTCGGCCGTCTCGGCTTCCGGGTCGCCGCCGTGGCAAACGACGCAACCAGCCGGATCGCCACGCCGGATACCGAGCGCGCGGATTTGCTGCATCATTTCGCTGTTGGGGTCGCGGATGGGTTCGATACCGTGGTGGCACGCGAGGCAGCCGGTATCGGCGGCGCTCGGCGGTTCCTGTCCGTCCGCGGCCAAACCAGTGCATGCCAGCGCCACGATCGGCGCGAGGATCCACACGCGTTTCCCCGCGAAAGTGTTGTTCATGCGTTTGCTCCTGCACGTATGGTGTCGTCGTTCGGCCCTGCCCGTTGCCCCCTCCGGCTTTCGCGAACGATGGTTCCGGTTCGCGAAGGATGTTCCGGCGCTTGCGGGCGATGGAGGCGAATTGTAACGCGCCGCCGGTTGGAGGAACGATCTTGTGTGACGCTCGCCGCGGAACCGCGGGGGGCGCCGGCGGTCGCGGGCTTCGATCGCCGCGCTCGTTTAAGATGCCTGGGACCGAGACGTTTCACCAGGGGAGAATCGCCCATGAACGAATCGACCGGCAAGAAAGCGCGCATCACGGCTGTGATCGTGTTGATGACATGCGCGGCGGCGGGTTGTACGTGTGGCCATCGCTTGTCCGCGGGACGCAGACCACTGATCCGACCGCCGGCGTTGCGCCCGGGCGACACGATCGCGTTTGTCGCGCCCGCCGGGCCGTTGGATCGAAAACGGATGGAGCTGGCGCGGCGGCGGCTCGAAGCGCGCGGCTTCAAGGTGCGAATGCCGGCTGATCTGTTTCGGACGCGCGGATACCTTGCCGGCGACGACCGCACGCGGGCCGCGGAGCTGATGGCGGCGTTTCGCGATCCGAACGTCCGCGCGGTGTTTCCGGGCACGGGCGGCTACGGTGCCATGCGGATCCTCGATCTGCTCGATTACGATGCGATCCGCGCCCATCCCAAGATCCTGATCGGGTTCAGCGACATTACCGCCCTGCACCTGGCCATCAACCGCAAAGCCGGTCTGGTCACGTTCCATACCCCGGTGCCGATGTGGGGGCTTGGCAGCGAGGAAAACCTCGACCCGTTCGCGGCGAAGGTCTTCTGGCGGGCACTGCTGCGTTCGCAATACCTGGATCGCCGCGGACAACCGCGTTCACCCGGCTGGGAGTATGTATTGCCCGCCGACGCCCCCCCGATCAAGACGCTGGTGCCGGGTGTCGCTCGCGGTCGGCTCACGGGCGGCAACCTCTCGCTGATCGTCGCGTTGATCGGCACCGAGTACGAAATCGACACCGACGGCGCGATCCTGTTTCTCGAAGATGTCGGCGAACGACCCTATCGCATCGATCGTTACCTTTGCCAACTCCGGCTCGCCGGCAAGTTCGACCACCTCGCCGGCGTGATCCTCGGGCAGTTCACCAAGTGCAAACCCAAACGGGATGAGCCCAGCCTCACACTCGAACAGGTTTTCCAAGACTATTTCGGCGGGCTCGGTGTCCCCGTGATCGAAAACTTCCCGGTCGGCCACGTTCGGCGAAATGCGACGCTGCCCTACGGTGTGATGGTCGAGCTCGATGCCCGCGCCCGCCGCGTTCGCGTGCTGGAGAACCCCGTCGTGCCGTAAGCGGACGGGGGAGCGAGCGAGATGGTTTCGCCGGTGTGCTTTCTTGTGCAGCCGGCCATCGTATGCAGGGCGGGTGTATACGCGTGCGGGTCGCGGGTGGAACGCCCGCGTGAGCCGGCGGAAGATGCGCGTGGTGCGTAAGGGCTCGCTACGGCTTGGGCTGCGATGATCCGTCCGGCTTCCGTAACGAATCGAGCAAACGGGCGTTGACGACGGGCATGTCGAGCCGATCAAGCTCATCGAGCGTTACCCAGCGACACGCGTCGCTCGCCAGAGCCCGCGCCTCGCCCCGCAACCACGTGCACAACACCGGCACCAGACGCACGACGCGATCATCGTAGCGGTGCTCGATCGGCTCCAATACACGTTCGACCGCGGCTTGCACGGTCGTTTCCTCGAACAACTCGCGCAACGCGGCGGCTGTCGGCGTCTCGCCGGCTTCGATCTTGCCGCCGGGAAACTCCCACAGCCCGCCCAGATGTACACCGGCCGGCCGGCGAGAGACGAGAAACGTCGCGTCGCGGCGAACGATGGCCAACGCGATGTCGTAATGCGGCAATCTCATGGGTTTTGCGGGCTCTCGTCGCACCGGCTTCGGTGCATCCATCGCCACCCGTCGCGGCGACCGTGTACAGTACGCATCGTACCGTCTTCCGTGTCGGGGTGGGGGAAGATGCGGCATGTCTCGACCGCGAAAATCGGCGTGGCAGGCAATCATATGCGAAAGTGGTTATATGTTGTAACCTGTTGATCTATAATTAGTTATGTTCGTGTACCCTCCCGCGTGAAAAACCGGGTCGCCGGTGGACACCGCCGCGGGCATAAGGTATAGTGACCACATCGTGCTCCAGAACGATTTTGCGGCTGTTTCAGCCGTGGCGCGCTTCCGGGATCTGCCATTTGGTCAGGTCCCGGAAGTTTTGTATGGGGAGGGCGCCGCATGGCGTGATGCCGGGTGTAAACGCGATGCTCGCGGCGCTGTGCGCGGGGGTTTGTCGCCGTACAATGACTCCCCGTGGGGTGGCTGGGGGTTGAAACCATCGAGGGATACGCGCACCGATGTCACGAAACGCTGCGCACAGATCGCCGGTACGCGCGCTGGTGGCACGGGTTGTCAGTCATGTTCGTGTGTGTCGTGAGCATGGTCGGCTCGAGGTTGTGGCGGACCGCATACCCGCTGCTGAACCGGGGCAGTTCTATCAAGTGCGGTGCGGCGAGGCGTTGGACGCGCCGCCCCGGGTGGTGGAGCTTCGCGGTGGCGTGCGGCCGTTGGTGTCGCCGGCGTCGGTTGGTCTGAAACGACCCGCATTATTGAGGCGTCCCCTGAGCATCGCGGACCAGTGGCGCGACGCGGACGGCCGCGACCATCTCGCGTTCATCTACCGTGTCGTCGGGATTGGTACGAGCTGGTTGCGGGACGTGACCGTGGGGCAGTGGCTGGACCTCATCGGGCCGCTGGGTCGGGGTTTCGCGTTGCCCGAGCAGGACGTGCCTTTGGCGTGCGTAGGTGGTGGGGTGGGGATACCGCCGCTGCTGTTTGTCGGAAGGCGGCTGGGTGCCTCGGGTCGGCGCGGCGGGACGTTCATCCTCGGCGCCACGACCCGCGCATTGCTGCCGGTGCCGCTGGCGGCCGAGCCCGACCCCGGCGGGGAGCCGCGAACGTGTCTGCGGTTGCCCGGGGAGGCGGACATGCCGGCGATCATCACTTCCGACGATGGCAGCGTGGGAATGCGCGGGGTCGTCACCGATGGGTTGGCCCGCTGGATCGACGGTCTTGCGCCGCAAGACCGTGACCGCGCCCTTGTGCTGGCGTGTGGTCCGGAGGCGATGCTGGCGGCCGTCGCTCGGTATACGCGAGAAGCACACGTGTCGTGCCAATTGTCGATCGAGCGTCGGATGGCTTGCGGGCTGGGGACGTGTTTGTCGTGCATCGTGCGTGTGCGGGACGCAGCGCGGCCGGGTGGCGTCCGCTGGGCGCTGGCCTGCTCTGAGGGGCCGGTGTTCGATCGCGACGAGCTGGCTACGCCGGAATAGCGAACACCGGGCGGTTCGGTCCTGGGGTTGCAGCGTGTTTGACTCGACCCGTCGCGCACGCCTAACGTCGTGTGGGAAATGGCTGGCGGTGGCGGGCTTGCCCCTGGCGGG
>JALSRY010000138.1 GCA_026984555.1 Phycisphaerae bacterium | reverse complement strand
GATTTCGGGCCCGCGCGTGTTGAGCAGATCGGACGAATCCTGGAAATAGCTGCCGACCCGCGCGCGCAGATCGCGGGCCTTGCCGACATACAACACCCGGCCGCCGGCGTCCTTCATCAGGTAGACGCCCGGAGTCTTGGGAAAACGCGCGATCTTCTCGCGCAGCTTCGTGATGCGCGGGTCCGGGACAGTGCTCATGGGCAGGTGATTATAGCGGCGCGAAGGCGGCACCACCCCCGCCGAGAATCCTCCCGTTTTTCGCTTCCCCGCAAAACGGCTCGCCTCTTATAATACCCGGCGGCAGGGAAGCCGGTCCTTTCGCGCAAGGAGGCCCTACATGTCCACAACTGCTTCTCTCTGGCAACGCGTCGGCAACGTCTTTCGGAACCCCAGTCAGACCCTCAACGGCGACGGCGCAGCACTGCATATCGAACCACTGCAAAACCCGGACCCGTCCACCGCCGGACAACCCCGCCCCTCGCTGTGGCCGTGGCGACGCTCCCGCGAGCGCGTCGAACGGCGGCAGCAACAAGTCGCCGAGCTGATGGATACGCTGGTAGCCCACTTCGAACGGCAAGATCAGCGTTCGGCCGAGATGACCGCCGCCATCCGCGAACTCGGACAGGTCTTGCAACAACTCGCCACGACCCAGGGTGCCCAGGCCCAGCATGTCGCGTCGATCGCCGGCCACGCCGACCATCTCGCCCGCCAGTCCGCCGCGCTCGAAGCGCTCCTGGGAGAGCTGCCGGCGGCGGCCCAGGCGCAGGCCGAAGCGGTGCGGTCGGTGGCCGGCGAGCTGCGCAGCTCTCGCGAGGCCGGTACGCGACTGGTCGAGTCACTCGGGCATGTCGGCCGCGCCGCCGACACGCTCGAGCGTTGCGGCACGACCCAGTCCGAAACGATTCGGCACATCCACGAAGCGGCTTCGCAACAGTCCGCCGCGTTGCAACAATTCGTCGCCCAGCAATCCCGCCGACTCCTGGCGGTGACGGTGGCGCTGGGCATCATCGCGCTCGCGATCATCGCCGGGCTCGGGGCCGCCCTGTTTCTGATTACGCGGTAAGCGGGGACGGGCCCGGTCGCGACCGGATCGCCCGGCCTGCGACTCGATCCGCCGACAGCGGCCCGCTCGCGGAGCAGCCGACGCATCTGCCGGCAGGAGCGGGCTCCGGGCGGTGGCGAACGTCCGCACCCGCCAACGAACGATCCCGATCCACACGGGATCGACGGGCCGACAAACGCGGAAACCGACCGGCGCGGGCGCTATAATCGGTGTGGACGGTTCCCGTCCAGCTCGGGTGCGTCCGAGCGTAAGGGTGGTCGCCAGACCGCCCGAAATCCCTTCTCTTCGGCCCGACTGCGCCCGGACGCACCGAGTTTTCCGGGAGGGGTGTTTTCCCGGCCGATGAGTCCGAAATCGCCTGGGCGGGTCTGTCTCCGGTCCGAGCTTTTCCCGGACGCACCAACCGCACGCCGTTTTTCCCACCTGCGCTTTGCCCCGAGCCCCTGGTGTTTTTCATGGTTTGAACAGGTTTGAAGTTTTCCCACGGGTTCACAACGGGTCAGGCATCGGAGAAACACACATGGCTATCACAGTCACAAACATGAACACACTGTCGTTGCTCAACATCGTCAACCGCACAGGCATGGCGCAGAGCAACACGATGACGAGGCTCTCGACCGGCTCGCGGATCAACTCCGGCAAGGATGATCCCGCGGGCCTGATCGCCATGCGCAGCCTCGACACCGAACTGACGGCGGTCAACGCGGCGATCTCGAACAACCAGCGCACCAACTCGATGCTCAACGTCGCCGACAAGGCCCTCACCGAGGTGTCCTCGCTGGTCAATGAGATCAAGGGACTCGCCATCGCCGCCGCCAACGCCGACGGCATCAGCGCCGACGAGCTGGCCGCCAACCAGTCCCAGATCGACGAAGCCATCGCGTCGATCGACCGGATCATCGGCACCACCGAATTCAACGGCAAGAAGCTGCTCGACGGCTCGCTGGGCATTCAGGTGAGCGGCGTCGATACCACCAAGATCACCGACCTGCACGTGTTCAGCCGCGATCCGGACTCCGATACCAGCCTGACGGTCGAACTCCAGTCCGCGGCCGAGAAGGCCCAGTACACGGTCGCCACCACCTCGGCCACCGCCGACACCTCGATCTCGATCCAGGGTAAAGAGGGCCAGGCCGTCATCGAAATCGCCGCGGGCGAGAACCTCTCCGCCACCGCCGCCAAGATCAACGCCGCCACCGCCCAGACCGGCGTCGCGGCCTCGGCCAGCGGCGGCAACCTCACCCTGCTCAGTTCGGACTACGGCTCGGACGCCTTCGTCCGCGTCTCGATCGTCGATCCGAACAGCAGCGATACCTCCTTCTCCGCCGGCAGCGACTACGGCGTCGATGCCAGCGTCACCGTCAATGGCCAGGCCACCGCGGTCGACGGTCTCGAGGTCTCCTACTCCGCCAACGGGGTCAGCCTGACCTTCGACCTGACAGAGGACTACAACAACGGCACCACAACCGGCGCCGAGAGCTTCACCATCTCCGCCGCCGACGGCGGGGCGACATTCCAGCTCGGCACCACCGCCGACACCCGCTCGACCATCGGCATCGACGGGCTCTACTCCGCCCAGCTCGGATCGGCCGTCAAGGGCTACCTCTCGTCGCTCAAGGGCGGCGGCGCGAACAGCCTCGTCAACGACCCCAACCAGGCTGCCGAAATCGCCTCGGCCGCCGCGAAGCAGATCGCCAAGGTGCAGGGCCGCGTCGGTGGATTCCTCAAGTTCCAGGTGGGCACCGCCCTCAACCAGCAGGAAGCCACACGCGAAAGCCTCACCAGCGCCCTGAGCACCATCCGCGACGTGGACTACGCCTCCGAGACGGCGGAGCTCAACCGCCAGAACGTGCTCATGCAGGCGTCGATCTCCTTGCTCGGCTTGGCCAACCAGCAAAGCTCCCAGGTGCTCTCGCTGCTGCGGTAACACCACGCCGAGACCGTAACATCGTCTGAACGTGCAACCGGCCGGGCGGCGCATCGCGTCACCCGGCCGGCTTGTTCCCACATCCACGCCACCATCCCGCCGGTGGCCTGTGTGTCTACCGTGTCGCCTGTTTCTCCTGGCGCACGCGGGCCACGATCTCCTCCTGCACGTTGCGCGGCACCTGAGCGTAGTGCGCGAAGTGCATCGCGAACGTCCCGCGACCCTGAGTCGCCGAGCGCAGGTCCGTCGCGTACCCGAACATCTCCGCCAGCGGCGCCTCCGCCGTAATGATCGTCACGTCGGTCTTGATGTCGGTGCCGAGAATCAGCCCCCGCCGGCTGGTCAGGTCGCCGACCACGCCACCCTGGCAATCGGTGGGCACCTCGACCTCGATGTGCATGATCGGTTCGAGAATCGCCGGCTGCGAGCGGAGGTAAGCCTGTTTGAACGCTTCGCGTGCGGCGATCTGGAACGCGATGTCCGACGAATCGACCACGTGGGCCGAGCCGTCCTCCAGCACCATCTTGACCCGTACCACCGGGTACCCGGCCAACGGACCGTTCATGCGTGCCGCCTGGAACCCCTTGTCGCACGAGGGAATGTACTCGGTCGGAATCCGCCCGCCGTGAATGAGGTTCTCGAACTCGTACTCGTTTTCCGCGTCCTCGGGCAGCGGCACCATGCGTCCGACAACGTGCCCGTATTGTCCCGAACCCCCGGTCTGTTTGCGGTGTTTGTAATTGAACGCGGCCTCGCGGGTCGGTGCTTCGCGGTAGTTGACCTTCGGCGCCCCCACCTCGACCTCGCAGCCGTACTCCCGCCGGATGCGTTCGATGTACACCTCGAGCTGCAACTCGCCGACGCCCGCGATGATGGTCTCGTTGGTCTCGGGATCGCTGCGCACGTGAAAGGTGGGATCCTCACGCACGAACCGGCGCAGCGCCTTCGAGAGCTTGTCGCGGCCAGCGGTCTTGGCCGGCGCGATCGCGAGCGAGATTACCGGGTCGGGCGCGTGGATGTTTTCGAGCGAGTAGTTGAGTTTCTCGTCGCAAAACGTATCGCCCGAAGCGCAATCCACGCCGATCATCGCCACGATCGCCCCGGGCCCCGCCGCATCCACCTCCTCGCGGTCGTTGGCGTGCATGCGCACCATCCGCCCCACGCGGGACCGCTTGCGCTCCCGGGTGTTGACGATGGTCATCCCTTTGCGAAGCGTGCCCTGGTAGACGCGCGTGTATGTGAGCTGCCCGAACGATTCGTCCACGAGCTTGAACGCCATCGCCACCAGCGGAGCATCCGGGTCGGCGGTCATCGCCACCTCGGCACCCTCGTTGTCGTTGTCCCGC
>JALSRY010000137.1 GCA_026984555.1 Phycisphaerae bacterium | reverse complement strand
CCGGAATACGAAACCTGGTTCGTGGCGGCCGCGGAGTCGTTGGGCAAGTACCTTGCCCTGAGCCCACCACCAATTCCCGACGATCCCGAATCCGCCAACTGCCGCAAGAAATGGGTCGCCGATCGTTTTCGCGGCACCTATAGCGAAACCGCGGACCAACCGAAGCTGACCGCCGCAATGGACCTGGAGTCGTGCCGTGAACGATCGCGTTCTTTCCGTAAACTGTGCAAGATTCTCCAATCGCAGGCGGATCAACACAAAACGTGACCTTGCGGATCGAGAATAGGATATGCGCACCACCCCGCGCGGCATGCGGCTGCACATCGGGCTGTTCGGCCGGCGCAACGCCGGCAAATCGTCGCTGCTCAATGCGTTGACGCGGCAGGACGTGTCGATCGTCTCCGATGTGGCCGGGACGACCACCGACCCGGTCGAGAAGCCGATGGAGCTGTTGCCGATCGGGCCGGTGCTGTTCATCGACACCGCGGGCATCGACGACGAGGGTGCGTTGGGCGCGCGGCGCGTCGAGAAGACCCGCCAGGTGTTCGACCGCACCGATCTCGCGGTCATCGTCACCACCACCGAGCAGGCCGGCGAGTTCGAAACCCGCCTGCTCGACGAGTTCGCGCAGCGTGGCGTGCCGGCGGTCGTGGTGGTCAACAAGTGCGACCTGGCGGCGCCGACGGCGGCGTTGCTCGAAGGTTTTCAGCGGCGGGCGGCGGCGTGCGTGCGGACGGTCGCCAACCGGGGCGAAGGGGTGCTCGATCTGCGTCAGGCGCTGATCGCGGCGGCCCCGGCGGACTTCATCAACGCGCCGGCGATCGTGGGGGACCTGGTCGGTCCGGGGTCGCTCGTGGTGCTGGTGGTGCCGATCGACAAGGAGGCGCCCAAGGGCCGGCTGATCCTGCCGCAGGTGCAAGCCATCCGCGACCTGCTGGACAACGACGCCTACTGCATGGTGGTCAAGGAGCGGGAGCTGCGTGATGCGCTCGAACGGTTGCGGGAACCGCCGGCGCTGGTGGTCACGGACTCGCAGGCGTTTCTCAAGGTTGCCGGGGACACGCCGCGGGAGGTGCCGCTGACTTCGTTCTCGATCCTGTTCGCCCGGTACAAGGGCGATCTGGTCGAGCTGGTTCGCGGAGCGACGGCGATCGACCGCTTGCGGGCCGGCGACCGCGTGCTCATCGCCGAAAGCTGCTCGCATCACCCGATCGGGGAGGACATCGGGCGGGTGAAGATTCCGCGCTGGCTGACGCAGTACGTGGGGGGCAAGCTCGAATTCACGCACGTCCAGGGGCACGATTTCCCGGTGGACACGCGTCGCTTCGCGCTGGTCATTCACTGCGGCGCCTGCGTGACGAACCGCCGGGAGGTGCTGTCGCGGATCGTCCGTTGCCGCCAGGCGGGCACGCCGATCACGAACTACGGGCTGGCCATCGCGTACTCGCTGGGCATTTTCGAGCGGGCACTGGAGCCATTTCCGGCGGCGCTGGCCGCCTACGCGCAGGGACGCGAGTCGGTGACCCGGGGCTGACGCGCAGCGGGCGTCGCGTGCGCGGTGCGGGCCGCCGCGCCGGACACGGCGGGCGGATCATGCGCGTTTTGCGGGCGGCGGCGCAGCGGCGGGCGGGGGGACGATTCCACGCTCGGTCAGTAGCTTTCTTCCGTCAGGCGCACCTTGCCGCGGAAGATCCAATAGATCGCGACGGTGTAGACCAGGACGATCGGCACGCCGACGGCCGCGATGATGAACATGCTCTTGAGCGTCAACGGGGTGGACGAAGCATTGTGGATGTTGAGGCTGTACGAAAGATCGAGGGTAGAACGCACGAGGTTGGGGAACATGCCCAGGGCTCCGAGCCCCATGACGCAAGCGATGATGGCGCTCGTGGCGACGAGCGTGGAAAAATCGCGTCCGCCGCGGCTGGCCACCGGCACGTACACGATCGCGAGGATCAGCACGACCGCCATCACCCAGAACAGCGGATTGCCGAACACCCCGTCGAAGAGGTGGCCGGCGGCGAAGAAGCTGGCGATCGTAGAAGCGACGAAGAGCACGACGAACGCGATCCAGCTTCGCGGAATCCACCGCCGCACACGGTCGTGCAGCGTTCCTTCGGTCTTGAGGGTGAGGTACGCGGCCCCGTGGAGGACCAGGAGCACCAACCCGGTCACACCCACGAGCAAGCTGTAGGGATTGAGCAAGCCGACGAAGGTGCCGGCGTAGTTGCCGTGCGCGTCGATCGGCACGCCGCGCAGGATGTTGGCGAAAGCCACGGCCAGCAGGAGCGCGGCCACGAGGCTTCCGAGCCCGAACGCGAGATCCCACACGCGCCGCCAGCCGGGAGACTCCAGCTTGCTGCGGAACTCCATCGAGACGGCCCGCAGGATGAGCGCCGCGAGCAGCAGCATCAGGGCGATGTAGAAGCCGCTGAAGACCGCGGCGTAGACGGGCGGAAACGCGGCGAAGAGGGCGCCCCCGCCGGTGAGCAGCCAGACCTCGTTTCCATCCCACACGGGCCCGATAGCGTTCATGTGCAAACGCTGTTCCCGGTCGTCGCGGGCGAAGAGGTGCAGGACGCCGACGCCCAGGTCGAAGCCGTCGAGGATCGCGTAGCCGATGAGCAGTACGAAAACCAGCACGAACCAGGTGGTGTTCAGATCCATCACGCCACCTCCTTCCCGGCGACCGGAGCCGGCCCGTGGGCGGTCTCACGTACCAGCAGGAAGAGGTAGACCGCCAGCAGCATCAGGTAGATCAGCATCAGCAGGATGAGCGAGAACCAGATTTCGCCCGCCCCCACGGTCACGGAGACCGCATCGTTGGTTCGCAGCAGGTGATAGACGGCCCAGGGCTGCCGGCCCACCTCGGCCGCGGTCCAGCCGAACTCGCACGCCAGCAACGGCAACGGCAGCGACCATTTGAACACCGTCAGGAGGCGCCGGGAGGTCCATAGTTTTCCGCGGGCCAGTTGTATGAGTCCGATCAACATCAGGAAGATGAAGAACATCCCCAGGATCACCATGTTGTGGAACGATACGAACGTCACCCACAGCGGGGGGATGTCGTCGGCCGGGAACGCGTCGATGCCCTTGATCTCGGCCTTCGGATCGCCGAACGCGAGCGCGCTGAGCAATCCCTTGATGGGCAGCTCGATCCTGGCCCGGAGTTGCGGGGGGCGTTCCTTGACGAGTCCGAAAGTCACCAAGGGGGCCTCGCGTTGGGTCTTGTACAAGGCCTCCATCGCGGCGAACTTCTCGGGCTGGGTGTGGGCGACCTTCCTGGCGTGCTCGTGGCCGGTCGGGAAGGCGACAAACAGCGACCCGAGGAAACCAACGATCACGGCGACCTTCATCGTCCGCCGGGCGCTGGGGTTGTCGTGCTTTCGCCGCAAAAGGACGGCGGAAATGCCGGCCATGAAAAACGAGCCCGCGACGATCGCCGCCAGAACGGTGTGCGTAAAGCGGATCAAGGTGGAGGGATTGAAGACGGCGGCCCAGAAATCGGTGAGCTCGACGCGTCCGAGCGTTTCGTTGAGTACGTAACCGGCGGGGGTCTGTTGCCAGGAATTGGCGACGATGATCCAGAAGGCCGAGAGGGTGGCGCCGCAGGCGACCATGAGGATCGCAAACCAGTGGACGGGTTTGGATACGCGTCCGCGGCCAAACAAGTAGAGTCCGAGAAACCCGGATTCGAGGAAAAAGGCGAAAACGCCCTCGGCGGCCAGCGGGGCGCCGAAGATGTCCCCGACGAACTTGGAGTACTGGGCCCAGTTGGTTCCGAACTGGAACTCCATCACGATGCCGGTGGCCACGCCAACGGCGAAGGTCAGCGCGAGCAGTTTGGCGAAGAAACGACCGGCCTGTTCCCAGGCCTGGTCGCCGGTTTTCCAGGCCATCCCTTCCACAATGACCAGGAGCCAGGCCAAGCCGATGCTGATGGGCGGAAACAGGAAGTGGAAACCGATCGTCAGGGCGAACTGCATCCTTGCGAGAAAGACGGGATCGCTCATATCACAAGCCCTCGCGAGGCGCCGGCCCGGCACGTCTGGCTGGAACAGGATGGCGCCGCCGGCCACGCCACCGGCTTCGCCCCACCGGGCAAGGCAGCTCGACGGGCGCCATAATGTTTCACATGTTCGCACATGTCAACATGTCGAGCCGATCGCTGGCAGGTCCACCGGATGCAATCCGGTGCCACAGGGCATCAGGCATCGGGAGGACCACCGGATAGAAATCCGGTGCCACAGGGCATCAGGCATCGGGAGGTCCACCGGATGGAAATCCGGTGCCACAGGGCATCAGGCATCGGGAGGTCCACCGGATGGAAATCCGG
>JALSRY010000136.1 GCA_026984555.1 Phycisphaerae bacterium | reverse complement strand
GACGAGATCCCGGGGCTACGGTTCGGTGCCTCCTTCCCCAATGCCCGGAGAACACCTTCGCGGCCTGCATCCCTCCAGCAGCAGGCCGAATCCGACGACGATCCGGGGGGCTCCCACTGCCCGCATTGCCGTCGTTCGCCAGCAAGTTGTGCAACCGGCGTGCCAAGGGCGTGGGAAAACGGGCCGGGGAGAGTCGTGTACGCGCAACTTTCGCATGTGAACGTGGTTATGAGCGCTTGCCGATTCGGCTGTTCGAGATGGGCCATCGAAAGGGGGCGCGCTGGCGGGGGAATTGGGTAATCCGGGTGGGTACCCAGTGCCCACCTGTCGAGGAGAGGGGGACGCGGGGCGGGGAACGGCGGACCCGGGGGGCCTGTGCTTTTTTGAATTCCTGCTGTCGCGGGGGCGCGGGGGCGGCTACAATCCGCCAATCATGTGGTTTCACGTTTCCATGGCCGCGACAGGCCCAACCGATGAGCCGACCGGCTGGTCGTTGTTTCCGAAAGGTCCGTTTCTGTGCGAATCGCACTCGTCAACCCCATTACACGCCGTAGTCAGGGTTATCACACCGTTGGCAGCATTATCCCGCAGTTAGGCTTACAGGTATTGGCCGAGAGAGTTCCCGCGCACCACGAGGTGGATATCGTGGACGAGGTGTTCGGCCCCGAGTACACGGACACGATGTTGACGCGGGAGCGCTACGATCTCGTCGGTATTACGTCGTACACCAGTGGTGCCACGCGGGCGTATGAAATTGCCGCCGCCTGTCGGCGAGAAGGTATTCCCACGATCATGGGCGGTCCCCACGCGTCGGCCTGTCCGGAGGAAGCCGCCGGGCACGTCGATTCCGTCGCGATCGGCGAATGCGACGAAATCTGGCCGCAAATACTCGAGGACGCGGCGGGTGGCCGGCTCAAACGCTGGTATCGCGGCGTGCTTTCCGATCTTGAGGCGACCGGCTACGGGCGTGCGCGCCAGCGTTTGTTGCCGGTGAACGGGCGTTACGACGTTTCCGCGATCCAAACCTCACGCGGTTGTCCCGTCGGCTGCGAATACTGCTCTGTGACCAAGTTCAACGGTGCTCCGATTCGCCGCCGGCGGATCGACGACATCGTCGAGGAATGGAACGAGACGCCGCAGAAGTTCATTTTCGTGGTCGATGACAACTTCTTCGGCGTGGGCGAGCGGCACGCCGCGTGGGCCAAGGAGCTGCTGCGCGAGATCATCCGGCGGGGCAAGAAGCGGCTGTGGTTCAGCCAGACGACGATCAACATGGGGGATGATCCGGAAGGGTTGCGGCTGGCGTACAAGGCCGGCTGCCGGGGGATGCTGGTCGGCTTCGAGACGTTCAACCCGGACTCGCTCAAGGAATACCACAAAGGCATCAATCGCAAGAACCTCGATCGCTACCAGGAACTGGTCAACGGGTTTCACCGCGCGGGGATCGCGATCTTCGGGGGGTTCATCGTCGGCTCCGACGCGGACACGCCCGAGACGGTTGCGGATACGGCGTTGGCGGCGGTCAAGCTGGGGGTGGACATCATCCAGGTGACGAACCTGACGCCCCTGCCGGACACCAAGATGTTCGATCGCTTCAAGGAAGAAGGGCGGTTGCTGGCGACGAACTACCCCGAAGACTGGGAGCGGTACACGTTTACGGAGACGATCTACCGGCCGAAGAACATGACCGCGCGCGAGCTGGACGAAGCGATATACGAGCTGCGTCACGCGGCGGCGCGCCAGAACTGGGTCTGGAAACGGGCGTTTCGCACGCTGGTGCGTACCCGGAGCCTGACGACGGCGCTGTTCGTGCTCGGCATGAACCGGGGTTGGAAGCGCATGGCGAAGATCCAGGCGCCGCGCGACCGGCAGCGTTTCGGTTTCGAACCGATCCGCTCGACGCCGCGCTTCGAACGGGTGCTCGAGTCTTTTCGCATGCACCTGCGGGGCGGGTTGGTCGAACGATCGTGAGTGCGGCTGCGCCGCGGGGGGCGGTACCTGGCGTTTTCGAGCTACGGTGAATCGGTAGCCGTTCCGTTCTGCGCCGGTTGTGGTGCGGGGGCGCTTTGGGCCGGGGCGGACGCCGGGGCGCGTGCCGCCGCCGCGCGGCGTTGAGCGCGGGTCGGCAGCGTGTCGAGCCGATCCTTGAGTGACTGAAACATTCGTTCGATCGGCGCGTTGATTTTCTTGTACGCGGCGAGGGCGGTCTTGCGCTGGGCCTCGGTTTCGGCGTCCTCGAGCATTCTGGTGATGCGTTCCATCTCGGCGGACTTGCGGCGGAGGTACTTGTCGCGGGCTTCCTGCTGGCGGCGGAGGAAGGCGTAGGCCTTTTGCTGCTGCTCGTCGTTGAGCCGGTACTTGCGGATGAACCGCTCGGTGTAGATGGCCCATTCGTCCTTGGGGTTGGCTTCCGCGGCGTCGTCGGCGTTCTTGTCGGGGTTCTTCTGTTCCGCGTCGGCGCGGCGAGCGTCTTTGCCGTCGGGGGTTTCCGCGGCGGGGTGGATCCACTCGGTCTGGGGGTCATAGCCGCCGCTGGCCCAGACGCTGAGCTTGGCTTGGGCCATGCGCAGGCCGGTGTCGAACGAGGTCATTTCGGCGCTGAGGAGGTCTTGCTGCTCCTCGGTCAAGAACTGGGCCATGTCGTCGGTGATGTCGTGGGCGACGCCGCCGAATTCTTCGAGGAGCGGTTGCAGGCGTTGGGCCCAGTCGGCGACGGCCTCGACCGACGGGGGCTTGTCGTCGAGCAACGCCTCGAAGTACTGGTTCATCAACGTTTGGATCTCGGCCCGGTTCTTGTTGAGGAACTCGGGCAGGCGGGCTTTGATGACTTCGCGGGTCAGCCGGAGCTGTTCCTCGTCGAAGTCGTAGTGCTCGGCCATCTGCTCCGTCATTCGATCGATCAGGCGATCGAGCATTTTCGGTGTCGGCCAGAAGCCCGCCGAGGGGATTGCGGTCGTTTGCTTCGGTTGATCCCGGGGCGGCTCGCCGGCGACCTGGGCGGCGGCAGCGGCGGCCAGGAGCAAGAGCGTCAGCGTGGGACCGATCAGGTGCCTGGGAACCATCAGGTGTACTCCTCACGCGGCACCGACCGCCGCCCGCACAGGCGGACCTAGCGGGCCGGCAGTTTGTGCGGCGGGTGTTTCCTTTGCCGCGATTGCTCCCGGTCGCGCGCGGTGGCGGCGCGGCGCTGGGCGCGCGTCGGGAGGGTGTCGAGTTTTTCCTTGAGCCGTTCGAACATGCGGTTTATCGGCACGCGGATGACGCGCTGGTACGCCGCCTCGGCGATTTTCAGCTCTTTGGGATTCGCAGCTTTGTCGTAAAGCTTCGTGATTCTTTCGATTTCGCCGGCGCAGCGGCGCATGTGGCGATCGCGTTGTTGGAGCTGTTGGCGCAGGTAGGCGCGGGCACGCTGCTGCTGCTGGTCGTTGAGCTGGTAGCGCTTGATGAATGCCTCGACGTAGCGTGTCCACTCGTCTTTTTCGGATTTGGATGCGGCGGCCTTCTTGGCGGCGGGCGTCTTGCGAGCCGTTGCGGGGGCACCGCCCGCCTTTTCCATGGCGGCCTGGCGCGCTCGTTCGGCGGTGGCGCGGAGCTCGCGGGCGTTGGCCCGGTTTCGCTTGCGCGCTTCGGGGTTTCCCGGCCAGTGGAGCTTCGGATCGAAGCCGCCTTCCTTGAAGAGGTGGAGCCGGTCGCTGACGCGGTCGGTGACGGTGTCGATGCCGGCGAGATAACCGTCGAGCAGGATCTGCTGATCGTCGCTGAGGAACTCGCGCATGTCGGCCGACATGTCGTGCACCATCCCCTTGAAATCCTCGACCAGCGGCAGGGCCTCTTCAGCCCAGCGGGCGGCGTACTCGGCGTCGGGCGGCTCCTCGGCGGAGGCGGCTTCGAGCCACTGGTCGGTCAGCTTCTGGATTTCGGCCTGGTGCTGGTGGAGGAAACGCGGGATGCGTTCCTGAAGCACCTGGCGCATCTGCTCGCGCTGGAACTCGTCGAAGTGGTAATCCTTCGCGAGCCGATCGGCGGCCTTGTCGAGCAGGTTATCGAGCAGCCGCGGCGTGAGCTGGATGCCGATGATCGGCTTGTTGTCGTCGGGCTGGTCGGTCGAGCGGTTGCGGTCCGCGTTCTGAGCGGACGCCGGCGCCGCGACCAATGTCAGGAGCCCTATCATCCCCACCCGCCATGCACGCTCCGTCGTCTTGGTCACAGGTTTGTCTCCATCAACTCCGTCAGCCGGGTTTCGCGCGTTTCGGTGGCGCGCAGCGCCACCACCTCCGCGCTACATAGTAACCGCAAGGGCCGAAAAGGTTGCAACCCGGCTCGCGCGATCGCCGGTGATCCGGGGTGGGGGTGGTC
>JALSRY010000135.1 GCA_026984555.1 Phycisphaerae bacterium | reverse complement strand
CGTGGCGATCGACGAGCTCCAGTTCGAGTCGCCCGTGCCCGATCCGATCCAGCCCCCGGTGATCGAGGCCCCGGTCGTCGATACGGATACCGAAGTTCGCGTCGATTGCTCCGCGGATGCTTCGTCCGCCGAGCTGTTCATCAACGGAACCTCGGCCGGAACCGCCGTCCCCAGCAGCGGCGTCGCCACCTTCACGGGCCTCTCGCTCAATGTTGGTGACATCCTCACCGCGACGCAGACGGCTTTCGGCGAGACGAGCGATTTTTCCGCCCCGGTGGTGGTTTTTGCCGAGGGTACCGCCTTGGCCGAGAACTTCGACAGTTACGCCTCCCAGGACGACCTGGAGACGATCTGGCAGCAGACCGACCCGGCCAACGATCGCAAATTCCACCTGACCACCGGCAGCGCGTCGAGTTGCGACAACATGGTCGAGTCGGATTATCCCTCCGGTTCGGCGGTCTCGCGGATGTACGTCTCGCTCGGCAGCGTCAACGGCACTGACGCCGAGCCGCTGGTCGTCACCTATCGCTTCAAACACAGCACCAACAACGCCAACGCCCGGGCCCGCTTCGAGCTCACCTCTTCGCTCTCGCGCGTCGAGGGTGCGCTGGGCTTCGCTTTCACGAACGGCGTCGGCGGCGCGTTCGGCGATCAGTACACCACGATGACCAACGCCGCCACGCCGATCAACGGCTACGTCACCGACTACTTCGGCTATGACTATGCCCTGACGGGCATCAACCGCGAAGCCGGCGTCTGGCACAAAATGCAGATCGAGGTGCTCTCCGACGTCGTCAACTTCTACATCGACGACCAGTTGGCCAACCCGATCGATCCGAACAGCGGAACGCCGCTGTGGCCCGATGGCGTACCCCGCGCCAACAACAATCCGTTCCAGTACATCGTGCTCGGACTCGGCTTCGCCAACAACGGCCCCGCGATGATGTACGACGACATTTCCGTCACGCTCGGCGACACGCCGATCCCGTTCGGCGATCCGAACCCCGTGCTCTCCCCGGCCGTCGATGGGCCGCTGTTCCCCGGCGATACGACCGTCCAGGTTTCGGGGATCGACCCCACGGCCACCGACGTCGCCGTCTACGCCGACGGTTCGTTGGCTGGCAGCCAGAGCGGTTCGTTCCCCTCGGGCGTCGCTACGATCAGCGTCAGCACGCTGGCCGACGGCCAGACCGTCACCGCCACACAAACCGTGGGCGGAACGGAAAGCTGCTACTCGGCGCCCGAAGTTGTGGCCGTGCCCGCTCCCACGCTCGAGAGCGTGCTCGTGCCAGGCCAGGTGAGCGTGCAGGTCAGCGATATCGAGGAAAACCGCGCGTCGGCCGTGTCGGTGTACGAATACCTGGGTCAGGACAACCTCATCCTGCTGGGAACCCTCAGCAACCCGACCAGCGATCCCGCCTCCGTCACCGTCACCGCGCTGACGTCCGGCAGCACGATCGTCGCCACGCAGACCATCGGCGGGGTGGAAGGCCCGGTGTCCACCGGCGTGGTGGTCGCTGTGCCGGCGCCGACGCTCGTCGGACCGCTCAACATCGGTGATACGACCATCACCGTCGAGGATGTCCACCCGCTGGCCCAGCTCGTCACCGTGTACGTCTCCGGTACGGCCTACCCGGTCGATCCGGCTGGTGCGACCAGCGTGGACGTGACCGTACCCGCGCTGCTCCGCGGCGACGCCGTCTACGCCACGCAGACGATCGCGGGAGAGGAGGGGCCGGCGTCGAACACGCTCGTGGTCGGCAACACGGTCGTCATCAACGAGTTCAACTACGACGACTCGAGCACCGATGACCATGCGCTCGTCGAGCTCTACAACAACAGCGACGACGCCATCGACATCAGCGATTGGGTGATCCAGGTCGGCGACTATGTGGCCGGTCAGGATCCGCCCGGCGTCTACTACCAGATCTTCATCCCCGCCGGCACGACCATCGCGGCGCACGGCTACTGGACCGTGGCCAACTCCGCGGTGGCGACACTGCCGGGCGCGGTGGTCGATCTGATCGACGACAGCCTCGATCCGGCCAACGGCCAGAACTATCTGGCCTTGCGCAACGCCTCCGGCGTTCTGCTCGATGCGGTCGGCTGGGAAACCAACAAGGGACACACCTTCATCCCCGCCGAGATCTACACGCAGATCGGATTGGGTATCTGGGGCAACCACGTCAACTGGGACGACAGCACCGCGGACATGTACCACGGCGCTCCGACGGCCCAGGCCCGCTTCCTCGACGGACTCGATTCCGACGAGAACGGACGCGACTGGGGCATCCTGCCCATGACGCCCGGGTACAGCAACAACCAGCCCGACCTGATGCCGTATTTCGAGAATTGCAGCGGACTCGCCGCGCTCGACGAGGTACCCAACTGGGTCTTCAGCTACAAGCCCGTCGTGGCGATCGACCCCGGCGTCGTCGATGCCGGCGGCTCGGGTGGCTTGGCGATCAATCCGTCGGCCATCCCCGCCTCCCCCGACGGCGGTTTGGCCATGATCGCCTGGGATGAGACCGGCGGCGGCAACGCGGTCTACATGACCCAGCTTGCCAAGGAAGATTTCACGCTGGAAACCTACATCTACATTCCGCCCACGTTCACGCCCGACGGCTACGAGGAAACCAAGATCGGGGTTCGCGGCAGTGCCGACGGCGTGCACAACTTCGATTACTACAGCGGCGCGACCGGCGTGTGCTGGCTGCTCCAGCACGGATCGAGCTGGCAGACGCTCTACCTGCTCGACGAAAACAACGGCGACGACGGCGCCCCCGGCGATCCGATCTGCGCCACCATCATCGGCCAGATCGACATCGGCGTGGATGCCAACCTCACCGGCTGGCAACGCCTGCTGCTCGAAGTGCGCGGCGACACCGTGACCGGCATCTTCGGCGGAACCTACGGCTCGCGTACCGACGGCATCAAGCTCACCGGTACGCACGATTCGCCCGGCCCCGGCGGCGTGTATATCAGCTACCGCGAGGCCGTCAGCGACAATACCACCGCGCGGCCGCCCACACTGGATGCCTTCTCGCTCACCGAACCGTCCGGAATCCCGGGCGATATCGATGGCGATGGTGACGTCGACCTGGCCGACCTGGCGCTGTTGCTCGCGGCGTATGGCACCTGCGACGGCGACGCCAATTACAACCCGGCCGCCGACCTGGATGGCGACAATTGCGTCGGTCTGTCCGATCTGGCGATCTTGTTGGCCAATTACGGCAGCTGACGGCTGTCGAGCTTTCGGAACGAGTGGAACGCGGGGCCCGGTCGATCCGACTGGGCCCCCGCCCGCTCGACTTCGCACCGGGCCGCCTGGGCGCCGGTTCCGCTGGAGCCCGCGGGCGGCGTGTCTGGCCTGCCGCCGGCGCGCTTGTGGGAGCAAACCGGGGTTCCGCCGCGGAATGCCCGGATCAGTAGTTGGATCGTTTACTGGAGGTGATTGAGCATGTTTCGGTTTGCAAAACTGGCCGGCCTTGTCGTAGCGGCCGCCTTGTGTCTGCCCGCAGCGCGGGCGCAGTACCCGTCCGATGTGGTTGGCTTCAACGGGCCGCCGATCGACGACCCCGCGACTGCCCAGGAGATGTTTCGCATTCCCGAGTGGTCCGGCTCGACGGCCGCGTTCGTCGTTCCGAACACGCCGGGCCAATACGACAACGACTCCGCCTACCGCGCTTCGGGCCTGCAAACCGAAGGGAGCGCGGCGATGGAAGTGATCTTCCATTGGGCGGACCCCGCCGACCCCGCCGCCTGGGTTCGGCTCACGACCTACAACGGCCCCGAACGGCCCAATCCCTCGCTGCACCTGGCCGGCAAGGTCCGCATGAAGATCACCAACCGTAGCGAGTTCTTCCAGGGCGAGATCGGCATTTGCCTGGGCATTCGCGAGACGGACGAAAACGTCCCGCAGCTCTACAACGGCGGCACCACCGGCACCATCGAGTGGGTCGGCGCCACCGGCACCACCGGCGACCCGAACAACCCCACTCCCGTGCCCGCCATCACGCTGCCGCCGAACGCATCGCCCTACACGCTCGAGTGGGATCTTTCCACCGGCATCGTCAAGGTCAACGGCGTCGCCCAGGGCGGCGGTATCGTGGCCATGACCGGCGATGGTGTGCTCAGCACGCCCAACATGCGCGGCACGCTCGAACACATCGCGATCACGAACGTGGCCGCCGACGGCGCGTCGCTGATCGACTTCGCCATCGACGAGCTCCAGTTCGAGGCTCCCGTGCCCGATCCGGTGCTCCCGCCGACCGTGGTCGCGCCCATCATCGCCGGCGACACCGAAGTCACCGTGACCGACCTGATGACCACCGTCGACCAGGTCAACCTGCTTCGT
>JALSRY010000134.1 GCA_026984555.1 Phycisphaerae bacterium | reverse complement strand
AATACGCCGGAAGATTACGCGCGAATCGGTTCGAAAAGCTGAGAAAAAAGTTGCCTGCGTTGCGCTCGACAACGTGCAACGTCCGATTATACTTCCAGCGCGTGGTACATGCCTTTGGGTAAACAAGCCCGACCAGGCGCGGAAAGAGTCGGGCGGGGTTTCGATGGATTTGGGAGAAATCTATGTCACGAAACAGATGGCGAGGAAGCTTGTTTGGGGCTGTGGCCCTGGGCATGCTGGCGGCTGTCGCAAGTGGAGGCGAGGTGACGGCGCCGGCGCGAGGTGATTCGGGCGACCAGGTTGCCCGGTTGGAGGCGATGCTCGCGGCGCAGCAGAGCAAGATTGATGCGCTCGAGCAGCGTTTGCTGACCGCTGGGGCGCAGAATCAGGATGCCGCACGAGTGGAAGCGATGAAGCAGCAGATTCGCGAGGTTCTTTCCGAGCGGGAATTTCGCGAGAGCCTGATGCCGTCGGTGATGCAGGCGGGCTACGACAAGGGTTTTTACATCAAGAGCTCGGACGACAAGTTCAAGCTGAAGATCAACGGGTACATGCAGTTTCGCTGGACGCACTACGACCAGCAGAGCCGGAACAAGTACCTGATGCCGCGTTACGAGCGGGATGACCGGACGGGTTTTGATCTCCAGCGGATTCGGCTGATCTTCTCGGGTCACGCGTGGACGCCGGACTTGACGTACCACATTCAGCTCAACAGTGATTCGGCCCGCGGGTATGGGACGAGCATTCACTGGGCGTATTTGAACTATCGGTTCAGCGACGAGTTCCAGTTCCGCGCCGGTATTTTCAAGCTGGCGAGCACGCGTTCGCAGTTGACGGCGGAGTGGGGCTTCCAGTTCGTGGACCGGACGATGACGGACGCGGTGTTCAGCTTCGGGAACGGTCTGGGGGTGCGTTTCTGGGGTCACCTGTTCGACAAGAAGTTGACGTACATGTTGGACGTGGTGAACTCGCTGAGCAGCAACGGGAACCGGACGATCACGAACGACCCGGCGGAGATGGACAGCAACCCGGCGATTTTGTTCCGGGCGGTCTGGCACGCGATGGGCGACGATCTGAAGGAGTGGCTGTTCGAAGGCGATGTGAACAAGCTCCAGTCGCCGGCGTTGGACGTTGGTTTCTGGTATGCGTTCAACGACGACCAGTACGATTCGCGGACGACGCGGATTCCGTTCCCGGTTCATCGGCGGGCGCCGGGCGTGGGCGGTTTCGGTCTGACGAACACGAACGGGTTGCAGATCAACCAGTTTGGTTTTGACGCGGCGTTCAAGTACCAGGGATTTTCGGCCCAGGCGGAGTACTACCTGCGGATCGTGGATCCGCGTCGTGCGGGCCGCCGGCCGTTCGCGCCGTGGTGGTTGCTGACGCGTCAGGCGGATACGACGGTCCAGAACGGAGCGTACCTCCAGGTCGGTTACTTCCTTCCGATTCCGGGTTACGAGGACAAGCTCGAGGCGGTCGCCCGGGTCGGCGGGATTTCGACGCTGGCCAACGAGCAGGAAGGGGTTTGGGAGTACGCGGCGGGTCTGAACTACTACCTGCGTGGTCCCGAGGCGGGCCACAAGGCCAAGCTGCAGCTCGACGTGACGAAGGTGTACGAGGCTCCGATCAGCAGTCCGTACGTGAGCCTGGCGAACGTGAACGACAACGCGTTGATTTTCCGGCTTCAGTTGCAGGTCGGTTTCTAGCGAGGTTGGCTTTCACGGTTTCCGCCGTGGATTGGCGGAAAAGACTCAAGGACCAAGAAGGTCGTACACGATTTTGGCAACCAGGGCTCACGGACGCAGTTGGGCCCGGGACATATGAAGGAGAACAATCGAAATGACAACCCTCAAGAAAGCGATGCTCCTGCTGAGCATGGGCGGCGTGGCGTTTTTCTTCTTCGGCGGCAACCTGGTCGATCCGTCGGGCATGGGCTGCATCCGCAACAGCGACCTGACGACGTTCTACCAGGACGCGGGTGATGCGGCGATCGCGGAGTTCGTGGACACGACCCGCGACACGATGCCCTACGCGGCAGGCGGAGACTTCGACAACATCGTGTTGACGCCGACGGCGAACCTGGTGACGGGTCTGTTCAACAACTGGATCGCGCAGCAGATTCCGCTGGACCTGGATCCGCGAACGCCGTTCCTCAAGCAGTAGCTCGATGGCGTGCTGGCCCCGCACGCGGGGCCGCCGGCCGCGGCTCGCCGCCGCCGGTCGCTAGAGAGAGTCGAACGACAACCACGAAGCGCCCGGCCCGGCCTCCACGCCGCCGCCGGGCGCTTCGCGTGCGCCACCAGCCAACCAGACTCCGGCGCCGCACCCGCGTTTCTCCCGACGCCGACACGATGTGCCCATCTTGCCACGCGCGGTGGCCTTGCCATGACGCCACTCGGGTACATCACCCGCCCGCCCCGCCGGCCGCGTGCTACCGAGCGCGTCGGGGGAGTCGCCGTGTGTTCCGGCGGCAGGGGGAGAAGCCTCGGCGTTGGCGTGCCGGGCGCTCGACGGCCTCGGCGCGGGCCGTGTCGGATTTCCTCTCGGCGGGAAATCGCTCATTTCGGGGCGACTCGCAGCGGTACAATGGAGGGAGATTGCGCGAGCGATAGGTCACCAATCTGTTTCGCATTACTCGTTGCGAGGAACACCCTATGAACGCCTCTACAAAGACACGTCCACCCTATCGAGGTGCGCGGTGGGCGGTTCCCGGTGTGGTGATGGTTTTTCTGATGCTGGTGGCGACACCGCCGGGCGCCCGAGGACAAGCACGCACGAAAGCCGCGTTCCTGGCCAACAACGGCAATCTGGAAGGGAGTGTTTCCTCCTACAGGTTCAATGCCGACGGTTCGCTGGTCTTCGTGGACAAGGTAATCACGGGACAGCGGGAGAGCATCTATGATTACGAGCCGGGTTGCAACGCATACTGCCTGTCGATTTCGCCCAACGGCCGCTATCTCGCGGTCGGGCACGCCAGCAGCGACGACCCGATTCAGCAGATCACCATTCTCCAAGTCGCCCCCGACGCGACGCTTTCGGTCGTACTCGAATACCCGGCCCCCGATACGCCGATGGACATCGAGTGGATCAACGATCGCACCCTGGCGGCGCTGCGCACCGAGCTGGGCATCACGAACCAGGTCGTCATGTACGACTTCGACCCGGCTGGACCGACGCTGACGGAGATCGACCGCGGCGACTGCAACACGTTCACCACTTCGCTCGCCGTTCATCCATCACGCAAGTACCTCTACGCTGGCGACTCGATGGTCAACGCGGTGTACGTGTTCGCGATCAACACCGACGGAACGCTCACGCCGCTACCCACCACCTACACCGGCGCGACCTACCCGCTGGGCGTGGTCGTCAGTCCCGACGGGAGCAAACTCTACGCGTTCGGCGGAATCAGCTCGGGCGGGCATGCGGTTCTGGGGTATCACATCCAGCCCGATGGTACGCTTGTTGCGATGGCGGGCAGCCCATTCTACTCGCCCGGAACCTCGCCCAAGGACGGAACGTTTTCGGCGGACGGGTCGATTCTCTATGTCGGGCACGGCACCGACGCGACGGTACGGTCGTTCGGGATTGACGAACAGACCGGAGCGCTCACCTACACCGGCCACATGTTCGACGTGGGGATCCAGGGATCGTTGGGCGACCTGCGCGTGCTCAACAGTTACCTGCTGGTTTCGGACAACTACTACGACGAGACGGGGCTCTACTCGCTCGACGCCGCCGGTGACGGGAGCATGCCCGCGAACGGTCCGATCGTGGATTCGCAGGGGATCGGCCCGCGCGAAATCGCGACGTGGCCGCCGAACATCGGTTGTCCGGCGGATTTCGACGCCGACGGAGAGGTGGGGCTGTCCGACCTCGCGCTGATGTTGTCCTCGTATGCACTCTGCGAAGGGGACGCGGGGTATTTCCCGCCGGCGGATCTCGACTTCGACGACTGCGTGGACCTCGCGGATCTGGCCGCGTTGCTGGCGGCATACGGGCAGGGTTGCCCGTAAACAGCGCGTCGCACCAACGCGGCACGCCTCAGGCGCGGACTTCCCGTGGTGGTGGCGCGAGCAGGGCGAGGTAGCCGTAGAGAAGACTCGACACCACGAGCGCCGCCAGAAACAGCGAGAAGTGGCGCGCCGCGGGTTGCCCCGGGGCGAACAGGTGCGTCGGGTAGCCCGCCCAGCGAAACGAAGTCATCTCGAAGGTGCCCACCAGCAGCAGGGCGGCAGCGGGTGCGATCCAGCGTTTTCCACACACCGCGAGCGCGATGGCGAACGGAATGCAGTAGTAGATGTAGCGTTCGTGCACGCCCGTAGGCAGCGCGAACGCCGCCAGCAGTACGAGCATCGCGC
>JALSRY010000133.1 GCA_026984555.1 Phycisphaerae bacterium | reverse complement strand
CGGATTTGCGGCCGTCGATGCGCTGGGGAAAACGCACGAGTCGTCGCGCACCGCAATTCGCCATCGCAACGACTCGGCCGGCGAAGGAAGACCTTTTTCCGGACCCCCTTCGCTCAAACTCGACAACCCCTCAGAACTCATGTTAGGCCCGCCGGCGATTGAACGTCAAGATTTATTTGGGCAAACCGAGAGCGTTTTCGGGAAACCGCCTACGCCCGATAATCAGTGGGGTCTGGAATAGGTCAAACGATGCGACCGCCGCACCCAAGGCACCAGCCGGCTACGCCACCCCGTGGACACCCACGAGCTGGGCGCGACGCACATCGCCGGCGGTGGCGCGGTACGAAACGGATCGGTCGAACACGTGGCCGAATCAGAGCAGGTCGCCTCCTTCGGCCAGTTCGGGCTTGGCCCGCTTGCAATCGAAGTAGACGAACGCGCACAAGGCCAGGAACAGCAGCAGGCCGACCCAGTTCTGCGTACGCGCCAGGCCCACCGGGTCCGCGCCTCCCGCGATCATGCGGTCGCTCACGTCGATCAACGGCATGATCCTGCCTACGGTACGCTCGGCGCCATCGATCACCATCTTGACGCCGAATCTATGCTGGTCGAACGCCCTCGTGAAGTTGATCAGCACTTCCATGATCGCGCCGCCGGCGATCAGCCCCGAAGCGAGCAATATGCCCTTGTTGACGCGTGCTTTGGAGAGCTTCTCGTCCTTGGTGCTCTTCTTGACCAGCATCGCGACCAGCGCACCGACGAGAATGGGCGTGTTGATTTCCATCGGCAGATACATACCCAGTCCGAATGCCAGCGACGAAATCCCCAGTAGCTCGACCGTGAGCGCGACCATGACGCCCAGAGCGTAAAGCA
This sequence comes from Phycisphaerae bacterium, assembly GCA_026984555.1. Lineage (GTDB taxonomy): Bacteria > Planctomycetota > Phycisphaerae > UBA1845 > Fen-1342 > JALSRY01. The sequence continues at coordinate 3,501 of JALSRY010000133.1, read as the reverse complement.
GCCAGGGAACCTGACCGGTGCCCAGGAAGCTCTCGAGCGCGCCGGCCATCATGTTGGCCTGCGGAGCCGGTAGCGGCGTGGAGTGTTCCGGGGTTGCTACATACCCGGGGTTCTTGCTGAGCACCATGATCGTCCCACAGACCACCACCGCCGACACGACCGAGCCGGCCAGAGCGTTCCACGTAATCCGCCGCGGGCTGGCGCCCAGCCAGTAGCCGATCTTGAAGTTGGTCACGAGGCCGCCCGCCATCGACAGGGCCGTACAGACCACGCCACCCACCAGCAGCACCGCCAGCATCGCCTGGTTGCCCTTCTCCAGTCCGGCGGCGACCATCAACACGGCAGTGATAATGATCGTGGTCACGGTCATGCCGGAAATCGGCGTCACCGAGATCATGGCGATGGCCCAGGCCGACACGGTGGTGAACAGGAATGCGATGACGAGGGCGATCACGACCGAGATGAACGTCATCCACGTGGCATTCGGCATGCTCTGAAAGACGACGGTGCGGAAGAACACGGCCATCACGATCACGGCGAGGATCCCTAGAAGCAGGATCATCCCGTACCCGAGGTCTTCGTCGGTGCGGTCGTGGACGGCTTCGGTGCTCTTGCCGCCGAACAGACCACCCAGGGCCTGATGCAGCGCGGTGACGATGACCTTGCCCATCTTGAGAATCGACAGCAAGCCGGCGGTGAAGATGGCGCCGATGCCGATTACGCGCGGAATCTGGTACCAGATGTCGTGGGCACTGGTCGAGGCCACCGCGGGGTTGATGGCGCGGAGGGCGTCGAGATCGAGTCCACCGAGCATCGGCGTGATGACCAGGGCCGACAGGAACGAGCCGGCGCAGATGATCGACGCGTAGCGCAGGCCGATGATGAACCCCAAGCCGAGGAAGTACGCGCCCGTCGCCATCCCGAATACGGCCTTGAACTTGGTCGTGAGGGTGGCGAACAGGCCGCTGTCACCGAATGCCAGTGTCTCGACGGCCGCGTGCTTGATCGGGTGGAGGGCCGCCATGCCCGTGGTAAACGTGTCGGAAAACAGTCTCAGGGCGGTTGCGCAGAACGAATACAGGGCGGAAAGCACGAAGGAGTAGATCAGGATCCATGCCTGGGTGGTGCTGCCCGACGCGCCGGTCACGAGGATTTCGTTGGTCGCGGTGGCCTCGGGGAACGGCAGTTTGCCGTGCATTTCCTTGACGAAATAGCGCCGGAAGGGGATCAGGAACAGGGCACCCAGGATCGCTCCCAGCAACGGCACCAGCGCAATCTGCAGAAACAGCGACGTGTCCGACATCTGAAGCTTGTCATTGAGCTTGAGGATGTAGATCGCCGGCATCGTGAAGCACGTGCCGCCGGCGACGTACCCGCTGGTGGTGCTGATCGAGAGAATGTAAACGTTTTCGAGGATCGAGCTGGCCCGGCAACCGAAGCCGAGCAGGAAACCCGAAAGCCCGATGGCGAGGATCGAGATGGGAATCGCCGTTTCGATGCCCTGCCCGGCCTTGAGCGCCAGGAACGTCGCCGCGACCGAGAAGATCATGTTCATCGTCAGCCCGAAGACGAACATGCGGCCCGTCAGCTCGGGCACGCGCATCTCGGGTGGAACCATCGGTATGTACTTCTCGCCCGGCTTGAGTTCGCGGTAGGCGTTTTCCGGGAACTTGGTCGGCATCGGCGGTTGATCCATGGAATTGTCCTCGTGAGAACCCGTAACGTGTCGTGCCGGCCGCGCGCCGCCGGCCGGGTCGGTCGCCCGCGTAAAATAGCACGTCATCACCCGTTGGGAAAGAGGATCGGCGCACTTGTCGAGACCGCCGCGCGCGGATAGCTTGACGGGCCGGAGTGCCGCCGCGCCCGGCCGGGGCGGCCTCGCCGACCCGACGTACCACAAGGTCTTTGAGCGGACGGACGCGGCCTCGCCCGGTGCCCGTCGCGCCTTTTCTGGAGAGAATCATGGATAGCCTGCTCGATCGTTTTTGCCGATACGTCAAGGTGGAAACCACCGCCGTCGAGGATACCGACGAGTATCCCAGCTCGCCGGGACAGCTCGAACTCGGCGCGATGCTCATCGAGGAGATGAAGGCCTTGGGCCTCCAGGATGTCGCCGCGTTCGAGGGCGGCGTCGTGATGGGCACGATCCCCGGCAACGTGGACGGCGCTCCGACGATCGCCTGGCTGGCCCACCAGGACACCTCCCCCGAGGCCTCCGGCAAAGACGTCAAGCCGGTCATCCACGAAAACTACGACGGCAACGACATCGTCCTGCCCGGCGATCCGTCCAAGGTCATCAAGGTCAGTGAGTACCCCGAGCTCGGCGAGCTCAAGGGCAAGACCGTCATCACATCCGACGGCACCACCCTGCTGGGAGCCGATGACAAGGCGGGGATCGCTGCGATCATGACCGCCGCCGAGTATCTCATCGGCCACCCCGAGATCAAGCACGGCCCCATCCGCGTGGCCTTCACCTGCGACGAAGAGGTCGGCCGCGGCACCGACAAGGTAGACATCGGCAAGATCAACGCCGTCGCGGCGTACACGCTCGATGGTGAGGGCGAAGGCGGCATCGAGAACGAAACCTTCTCCGCCGATCTGGCGACCGTCACCGTCACCGGCTTCAACATCCACCCCGGATTCGCCAAAGACAAGATGGTCAACGCCATTCGCATCATGAGCGAGTTCATCGCCCGGATGCCCCGCGAGAAATCGCCCGAATGTACCGAAGGACGTGACGGCTTCTTGCACCCCTATGTCCTCGAAGGGGGCGTGGACAGGGCGACCGTGCGCATCCTGCTGCGCAGCTTCGTCACCGAAGAGCTGGAAACCGAAGCGGCGATCCTGCGCGACATCGCGGCGTCCGTCGGCGCCGAGCACCCCAAGGCGCAGATCGACGTGGACGTGAAGAAGCAGTATCGCAACATGATCGAATACCTCAAGAAAGACCCGCGCGTGGTTGATCTGGCCGCCCAGGCGATCCGCAACGCCGGGCTGGAACCCAAGTTCCAGTCGATCCGCGGCGGGACCGACGGCTCACGGCTCAGCGAGATGGGCCTGCCGACGCCCAACCTCTCGACCGGCATGCACAACTTCCACAGCCCGCTCGAATTCGCGTGCCTGGAGGAGATGCAGACCGCGGTGAAGGTGCTGATCGAGCTGGCCCAGCTCTGGGGAAAGGAAAAGTGAACCCCGGCCGCGGTCGCACATGCAATGCCGCTCCCTTGCCCGGAGACGGCGGGCAAGCGGCGCGGGCGGCATGCCCGGCGTAAGCTGTAACGTGCACAGGGACTTGCGTTTCCGCGCTCGTTCCCGCCGGCGGTGAGCCTGCGGATGCCCTTCGCTGTAATCGCCGGCAAGAGGGCGGTTGATTGGCTGGCTGCGGCGGCCCACGCGGGGCCGCGTCAGCCGGATGGGTAACAAGGTCTGGACGCAACAGCGCGGTCTGCGACCCGCCCTCGCGCGTCCCCGCGAAGAGAACCGACTGCCATGAGCGATATC
>JALSRY010000132.1 GCA_026984555.1 Phycisphaerae bacterium | reverse complement strand
GCGCTGTTTCGGCGGCGTTAGCGGCGCCGTGTGTCGGCGGCGGGAGCGCGGCTGATTTTGCGGCACTGCCGGCCTGCGATGGTCCGATATAGCACTCACACGGCCTGGGGCTGCTACGAGCGGCTTCGGGCCGTTTCGGTGCGCCGTTCACTCGGGCCGCGGGACGGGGGGAAAGCGCCGGCGATATAATCCCCACGAGCGCCACCGGGGCGTTTTCCCGGCCGGCGAAGCGTTTTCGACGACGGGGGCGCGCCGTGCGCGGTCACCCACAGCGGAGCATGCGCGTGCGTTCGAGTGCCAAGCCGAATTCCTCGCGTCCCCAGCGCCGGCGATGGCGCCGGCGCGTGGCGGTCAGTATTCCCATCGTGGTGGTCGCCGGCGTAATCGGCCTCGGAGGCGCGATAACATGCCGCCCCGGGTGGTATCAGCCCGCTTCGATCGACTACACCCGGCTGGAAAACGACAAACGCGCCCAGCTCGACTTGGAAAACCGCATCAGTCGCGACCTGAACCGCGGGCAGCCGGTGGAGATCGAGCTCAGCCAGGAGCAGGTGAACCGCTGGATCGCCGCCCGCGACGAGCTCTGGCCCGGCGAGGTGCCGTCGATCGAACCATTTCGCCGGCCACAGGTGTTTTTTCTCGACGACAACCGCGTGCGGCTGGCGGCCCTGGTGTCGAAAGGCGGGGTGCGGAGCGTGGTTTCGCTGACGTTTCGGGTCCGGGTCGCGGGGGAGGCGGTCGTGTTCGAGCGGGGGCGGATGCGGGCGGGTGTATTGCCCGCTCCCCAGCGTTTGCTGACAGAAGTGTTGGGGCGTGTGGCGCCACGGCTGAACCTGTCCGAAACCGCATTCGAACAGGGCCATTTCCGCGTGCCGGCCGAGGGTGTGTGGCGCAACGGGCGGCGGCGGTTCCGTATCACGGACGTCACCATTCACGACGGCACAGCCCGGGTGCGGATGGAGCCGCTATAGGTCCGCGGGGCGACACAATGTCGCGCAGGAGACGCGATGCGACCAATCATCGGGATCACGGCGAATTTCGAGTACAACGGGCTCGAACCGTCACGGTTGCAGAGTTGCCTGCTGGCCCAGTACACCGACGCGGTCTGCGCGGGCGGAGGCGTGCCACTGGTCTTGCCCGTGCCACTGCGGCCCGACGCGGCGATGCTCGACGCGATGCTCGACGCCTGCGACGGACTGTTGCTCTCAGGCGGTCGTGATATCGACCCCGCCCGTTACGGCGTGTGCGCGAAGCATCCACGGACGGAGGTGCTGCACCCGCGTCATGCCGAGTTCCTGTTCGAGCTTTTCGCCCGGGCCGATGCCCGGCGCACGCCGACCTTGGCGATTTGCCTCGGGCATCAGGTGGTACATGTGGCGCGTGGCGGTCGGCTGTGGCAGCACGTGGACGATGTGCGGTTGACGCCGGCGGTGGTCCACCACCTGGCGATCGACGACGACGCGTTTCACGAAGTCGCCGTGACGCCCGGTAGCCGGCTCGCCGACGTGCTCGGGTGCGAGCGGCTGGAAGCCAACAGCCGCCACCACCAGGCGGTGGATCCGCGTTGCGCAGGCCACGGGCTGCGCCACGTCGCTTTCGCGCCTGACGGTGTGCTGGAGGCCTCGGAGGACACGAACGGGCGTTTTCTGATCACCGTGCAGTGGCACCCCGAGTCTCTGATCGACCGCCGGCCGCATCTGGCGCTGTTCGAGGCCCTGGCGCAGGCGGCGCGCGACCACGCGCGGCGGTGAGCGTCTCGCTCCAGGGCACGATCGCATCGCACGGACGCCGGGGCCACGACAACGCACCCGAGGCGGCCGGGTTTCCAGCGAACGCGGAGGATGGCGGGCGGCGACAGCGGAGGTAAACTGGCCGATAGGTTTGGTATGCGGGCCGAGATGCCCCCGCGGGGCACGCCGTGAGGGTACATCCGGAGCCGGTTGGATCAGGGAAGATCATGCGCATTCGTGAATTGTTGTCCTGCGGGCGGCCGAGCATTTCCTTCGAGTTCTTTCCGCCGAAGGACGAAGCGGGGGTACGCCGCCTCGAACAGACGATCGGGTCGCTGGCCGAATTGCGACCGTCGTTCGTTTCGGTGACGTACGGCGCTGGGGGCAGCACACGGGACCAGACGATCGACCTCGTGGCACGGATGCGGCCCGAGTTCGGCATCGAGACGCTGGCCCACCTGACGTGTCTGGGGGCATCGCGAGCGGAGCTCGATGAAATCCTGGGGCGCCTGGAGCGGCGCGGGGTGGAGAACCTGCTCGCGTTGCGGGGCGACCCACCGGCCGGTGATTTGCGTTTTCGGCCCCATCCCGAAGGCTTCCAGCACGCCAACGAGCTGGTCGCGCACGTTCGGGGACACTACGGGTTGTGTGTCGGCGGAGCGTGCTACCCCGAGACGCACCCCGAGTCCCCGAGTTCCGACCTCGACCTGTTCCACCTGAAGCAGAAGGTAGACGCCGGCTGCGAGTTCCTGATCACGCAGCTTTTTTTCGACAACCAGAAATACTTCGATTTTGTAAGCCGGGTGCGGGCGATGGGCATCGGCGTGCCGATCATTCCCGGGATCATGCCGATCACCAGCGTGTCGCAAATCGAGCGGTTCACGAAGGTCTGTGGCGCGACGATTCCCCACGCGCTGCTGACGGAGCTGCGGATGCTGCGGGACGACCATCACGCGGTGTTGTCGCTCGGCGTGGCGCACGCGACCGCGCAATGCCTGGAGCTGCTCCAGCGTGGCGCGCCGGGCATTCATTTTTACACGCTCAACAAGTCGCCGGCCACGCGCACGATCCTGACGGCGATTCGCTCGGTGTACCCGCCGGCGCGTTCGCCCGCCGGCTCGTGGGTCTGATGCACCCGGTGATGGATGCGGGGCCGCGCGGTCGTGCGCACGGGGGTGAACGCCACGGGGTTGCGAACCGGGCGGTGGTTCGTGCGGGAGGGACCGGCGCGCGGCTGGGGCGTCTGCGAACGGGGTGGTAGCGAACGGGCGGATGGACGGCTCAGGACTTGCGCTCGGGCGTCTGGCGTCCCTTGGTCATCTTGAACTCGCCCAGCGGCGCCACCTTGCGATACCCCAGGTACAACACGATATCGAGCACTTCCGTCCAAGTGGGAAACGGGCGGGCATTGACACGCTTGTACTCGTCGATGGCCTTGAGGAACTCGAGCTGCTCCTCGTTCATGTGGCCTTCTTCGGCGTCGCGCCGGTAGTCGGTCCGACGCCGACCGGGACCGCGCCGGCGATCCAGGCCGGAGCGTCGATCTGCGGCGGCGCGGCGATCCTTGCCGGTTCGGCGTTCGACAGCCGGGGCGTCGGACGATTCCGCCGCTCCCGTCGGGGAGGCGATGTTCAGGTCGATCGTATCCTTGTTCATGCCCGTTCTATCGTCGCGGGGCGTATGCTTGCTGAAGGGCGGGAGCGGCGTGCGTTCGAGCCGGTGATCGGCCCGGCGCCGACCGCGCAGCATTTGCGCTTCGGGCCGCAGGGGGGTGTAGCCGGATCGCCGGGTGGTGGGGTATCTCGTCGCGAGAGGGGCCGATCGCGGTTTGATCTGCCCATGAGGTTTGGCACCCGCGCCGCGTTGCGCGGCGTGGGGCGGGTCGGGAATCGGTGGCGCAGCCGCGCCGGGCGGGATCCGCCGCGACGAGGCCGCGCCACGGCTGGTGTAGCAGGTTCAGAGATCGTCGTCGAAGTCGTCGTCGAAATCGTCGTCGAAGTCATCATCGTCTTCGTCGTCGAAATCGTCGTCGAGTTCGTCCTCGTAGTCGTCGTAGTCGTCGAGCTCATCATCGAACACGTCGATGTCATCGTTGCCGGCTCGGCGACGACCGATCTCTTCGCGGGTTTCCCGTTCGGCGGAAAAGAGGTCTTCGTCGATCATCGAATCGGACATGTCGAACATCTCGTTCATCGCAACCTCACCTTCAAACTCGAACTCACGATCAGTGTCGATACGGGTTGCAGTAGACGACTCGAATGTACTTGGCCCTGACGCACTCATGCTCCCAACCCTCCGTCTGCCGGCGTGCGGTTGCCGGGCGGCAGATTAGCAACCGCCGCGTCTTCGTCAAGATGTTTTTTCGGGCGGGGGGAAAATCTGTCTTGACCCCGCTCGCGGCCCGGCGTCGGGAAAGCTATAGTCCATCGCCTGTTGTCCCGCCGGCACGACGGTTGGGGTGGTCGGCGCGACGGCAGCGGCGAACGCGCGACGCCTGCTCAGGATGATTGTATGCCGCGGAAGGCGACGGAACCCTGGTATGCGGGGGGGCTGCGTTTCGAATGCACGCAGTGCGGGGCGTGCTGCGCCGGGGCGCCGGGGTACGTATGGGTGGACACGCGTGAAATCGCGGCGATTGCGGCCCACCTGGGGTTGG
>JALSRY010000131.1 GCA_026984555.1 Phycisphaerae bacterium | reverse complement strand
TGGTGGCTTGCAACGCGGTCGCGTCGGTTCTATTCTGCGCAGCGTTCGGCGGGGCCACGGTGGGCACGAGCCGGACGGGGTGCGGCGCGCAGTCGTGCCAGGGCAACTCATGAGCTTTGGTGGTAGGGAGTGATCGATGAAACGGATGTCGCGCGAAATTGGAACGGTACTCGCGCTGGCGGCGGTGGTGCTGTTGCCGGCCTGCCAGAATGCCAAGGATCTGCAAATCAGCGAATTGCAGCGCCGCGTGGATGAGCTGACCGGCAACAACAAGGATCTCGAATCGCGTCTGGCCGCGGCGCTCAACGCGAGCGACAAGGCCAACCAGATGGCGCTTTCGCTTCAGCAGCAACTCGACGATTGCCGCCGGCAGTTGGCTGCCGCGCCGCGCCAGGTGGCGCAGCCGGTGGAACGGCCGCAGGAGCAGGCTCCGCCGGGGTGGCACCAGGTTGGCAAGCTGGTCTGGACCGACGTGGGGACGGACATCCTGTTCGATTCCGGTCGGGCCAAGCTGAAGAAGGGGGCGCGCAGCACGCTCACCGCGCTCGTCAGCACGCTGCGTTCGAAGTATCCCGATCGGCAGATTTGGATCATCGGGCATACGGATTCCGACCCGATCAAACGCACCAAGAACCTCTGGAAGGACAACCTCGACCTGAGTCTCAATCGCGCCGCGACGGTGGCCCGCGAGATGTACAAGCTGGGGCTCGATCCGGCGAAGATCTACGTCGCCGGCCAGGGCGAGTATCGTCCCAAGGCGCCCAACGACACGAAGAAGAACAAGGCGCTCAACCGGCGGGTCGAGATCATCGCCGTCGATATGAACGGCTGACGAAGCCGGGCGCGGCGGTTCGAGCCGTCGTTCCGTCGCCGCGGGCCCTAGTCGAATTGCGACGCACGCTCGACCGTCAGCGGCCCGGGCGTGCGTCTTCTAGTTACGAACCGCCCGCGAGCGGCAGGGGCGGTCGGCGTCCTGACGAGTGTTGCGATGTACATTCTTCCCGCGATTGACTTGCTCAACGGCAAGTGCGTGCGACTGGTCCAGGGGCACTACGACCGGGTGATCGAGTACGAGGACGATCCGGTCGCGGTCGCCCGGCGGTTCCTCGATGCGGGGGCGCGCTGGGTGCACGTCGTGGACCTGCAAGGCGCCCGCTGCGGCAATCTCATGAACACCGCGGCGCTCGAGCGCATCGCGGCGACCGGGTTGCAAGTCGAGTTCGGCGGTGGGGTGCGGGACGAGCAGGCGATCCGGACGGCACTCGATGCCGGCGCGACGCGCGTCATCGTCGGCACGCGCGCGCTGGAGGACTGGGACTGGTTTCGCGGCGTCGTGCACGATGCGCGTTTCCTCAAGAAGATTTCGCTCGGGCTCGATGCCCGGCTCGGCAAACTCGCGACCCACGGCTGGACCCGGGAGACGGAGCGTACGGCGGCGGAGGTCGCCCGCGAGGTGGCCGACTGGCCGCTGGCGACGATTTGCTATACTGACATCGGTCGCGATGGGATGTTGCTCGGTCCGAACATCGACGCGATCCGCGATCTGGCGGGTGTTTCCGCCGTCCCGATCGTCGCCGCCGGTGGCGTGACCGACCTCGATGACGTGCGCCGGTTGGCCCAGATCAACCTGGAGGGGATCGTGATTGGCCGGGCGATCTACGAGCAAACCATCGCGCTGCCCGAAGCCATCGAAATCGCCCATCGCGACGACGAGGGGGTTTGAGGCGAGGGCAACTCCCGTGCGGTGATGTTTCGAGGAGGGGGGCGGCCAGCGGCGTTGCGCTCGCGCTGGTCGGCGGTGCTGCGCAGCGTGTTTTCGGCCGTGACCTGTCTGGTGCGGCGCTACGTGCCGCAGGATCGCTGGTGTTCCGCCTGGTGTTCGTGGTCCGCCGCGGGGGCTGGTTGCGTGTTCGCGGGTTCGAGCAAGTCGCCGGCTCGGCGCGGGTCGAGGCCGCACGCTGCCGCCAGCGCCTCGATCTGCACGCGATGGAGTTGTTCGTGTTCGAGGCCGCAGAGTCGACCGAGGACATAGGCCCGGCAGACGCGGATGTGGAACAGGGGCTGGCCGGATTGGCTGCGTAGTCGCAGCAGGCCGCGTTGCTGGCGTAACCAGGATGGCGATCGCCGGAACCAGCGGCTGGCTTCGTGGGGGGTCATCAACTCCTGAGCGACTTCGATCATGGGGCGTACTCCGGCACATGGAGGCGGGCGGTGGACGCGACCCGCGTCCGCGCGATCCGCCGGTGACGTCGACGTCTGATGGTAGCCCCGCCGACATGAAAAATCAAGAGTTTCTAGAACGGCGCGTGTCGGTTTCGCCGATTGCGGGCGGAGCCGCGCGAGCGGCGGGCCGGGCGCCGACTGGTCTTCGGTGTCGGCGCGGTCGTCGCGTGGGGGGGGCGTTGGCCGCCGATCGGGGGTGGCCACGATTGGCTATCGGTCCGGGATGGCCGCGACAGCGAACACCGGAACCAGTACAGTAGGGCAGGCGCGGGGCGCCCGCGGCGCCTTGCCGGAGACCGCCGCATGAGCACAAGGCCTGCCGATCGATCGTCGTGCGAACCGCAGCGCGCCGTTGCCGCGGATGGTGCCCGCATCGCGCTGAAGCGTAAGCATGGCGAGGGGTGCCCGGTGATTTTCGTGCACGGTTTGGCGGTCAACGCCGACTTGTGGGACATCCCCCCGATCGATGCTCCGGGTCTTCGATTTCGCAGTTTGCCGGCGGTCTTGCAGAAGGCCGGCTACGACGTGTGGTTGATGAACCTGCGCGGACACGGGAGCCCGCCGACCCATAGCGAGCCGCCGGCGGGTCAGCGCGACTACTGTGTGGATCATTTCGTACTGTTCGACCTGCCCGCGGTGGTGGACCATGTGCGTCGTGTCACGGGCCGCCGGCCGTTCGTGATCGGCAACAGCATGGGGGCGATGACGACCGCGGGTTGGCTGGAAGGCACGCGTTTGCTGGGTGAGGACGCGGAGGGGCGGCTTGTGGCCGATGCCGAGGCTGCTCGTGTGCGCAACGGTGCCGTCGCGGGCGTGGTGCTGGTCGAGTTTCCGGCGGCGCTGCGTTGGCCGCGGTCGCTCTACGACGAGCGTGGTAATCTCCGGTGGAACGATCTGTTGTCGGCTTGGCGGGCGCATGATGCGGACATGAACGGCTCGTTCGAGATTCTGGCACGGGCGGGCTGGCTCCAGGCGATTCTCCAGGCGGCGGGCGAGGTACGGCTCGACTGGCTTCGTCCACGGCCCGACACGCAGCCCTGGTGGGCGGGGTTGCCGCGGCCGGTCGCCGAAATCTTCGAACGGATGAACGAGGCTTTGCTGGCGGGTGTGAGTCGTTTCCTCGTTCATCACAAGGGACACGTCGCCAATTTCCACCGGGAGACGTTGCGGCAGGGGTTGTTGCCGGCGGTCGATCACATGAAGGTCGGTGTTCTGTTGCAGCTCGCCAAGTCGGTGCGGGCGCGGTCGTTCGTGAGCTGGCTCGGCCATCCGGATCACGACTACACCCGGCACTACGGCAACATCACCACTCGAACGCTCGTCGTCATGGGCGGGCTGGACCGCATCGCCAACGCGGACGTCACCCGCGACGTTTTCTTCCAACGCATCGCGTCTGCCGACAAGACGTTCTACCGGTTCGAAGGGCTGGCGCACGGCGATTTCGAGTATGCGCCGGCCGCCTGCCGGCGCGTCTACCCCGTGATCCGCGCGTGGCTCGATGCGCGCCGCGCGTACTGCCGGCGGGGGGCGGCCGTGGGGCCGGGGGCTCCTCGCGAGGGTGCGAACCCGACGGCAAAGGTGTGATGGCTATGCGTTGGGCCGGTGTGGATTATGGCAAGCGGCGCATCGGGCTGGCGATCGGGGATCCGGGTGAGCAGATCGCATCGCCCGCGCGAACGCTGGAGGCGACCGGAACCGCGGCCGGTGACGCCCGGTTGGTGCTGCGCTGGGCCGCCGAGAATCAGATCGAAGGGTTCGTCGTCGGCCTGCCGCTGAACATGGATGGTTCGGTCGGGTCGCAGGCGAAGCTCACCCAGGTTTTTGCCGAGCAGCTCCGCAGGCTGGGTACGCTCGTGGTCGAACTGTGGGATGAGCGATTGACGAGCTACCAGGCCGATACGCTGATGCGCGAGGCGGGCCTGACGCGCGCCCGCCGCCGGCGCCATCGCGACGCGCTCGCCGCCCAGGTCATTCTCCAGGCGTTTCTCGACGCGCGGCGATGAGCGGGTCGCATCGTGGATGGTGCGCGCCGGGCGTTGGGGGGGCGGTCGACATCCGGCCGCTTATTCGGGTGGTGCTATTCGCGCTGGGTCACGGGCCTGGGCGTCGAGCGCGCGGGGCCGGACTCGGAGTTCGGGGCGGGTGGCTTTCTTTTTGCATCGGGTTTGCG
>JALSRY010000130.1 GCA_026984555.1 Phycisphaerae bacterium | reverse complement strand
CCATCGTGTCCTTGTTCCAATCCGAATCGCGCCTGACAGAAACCGCAACACGGCGGGCGTCCCGCCCGCGATGGCGTGGCAAGCCGCCCCCGCTCCCCGGAGGTTCGGCGAGCGACCCGTCGGGGCCGGATCGCGCCTACTTGCGAACTTCGAGCGATGATTCGACCGGCGCCGTCTGTGCCCCGTAATGGTCGTGATAGTAGCCGCTCGTATAGCCCGATGCCCGCCGTGAGCCGACCAGCACCGTGCCCAGCAGCTCCCCTCCCGCCGTCGCCAGACAGGCCAGCGATTCCACGACGTCTTCCCGCCGCGAGTGCCCCTCGCGGGCCAGCAGGATCGTCCCGTCCGCGTGTCGGGCGAGGATGCGCGCGTCGGCCACGGGAAGCAGCGGCGAGCTGTCGAGCAGAACGAAATCGTAGCGCTGTCGCCAGCGGTTCAGGCACGCCCCGATCCGACCGTTGGCCAGCAGTTCGGTTTCCTGGGGGCTGGCCGGCCGGCCGGAGGGCAGCACGTCGAGTCGCTCGACGGTGGTGCGGAGGATCGTTCGGGCATCCGCCTCGGGCGAGAGCAACGCCTCGATCAGCCCGACGGCATCCGCCGAGATCGACATCCGCCGCGCCAGCGTCGGGTTGCGCAGGTCCGCGTCGACCAGCAGCACGGACTTGCCGCACTGCGCCAGGCTGCGGGCGAGCTTGATTGCGAAGGTGCTCTTGCCGGCCGAGGCGCTGGCGCTGGTGATCTGCACGACGTTGTGATCGCGGTGGCCCAGCCGCTGGAACAACGAGGTGCGCACCATGCGCACGCACTCGCTCTCGATCGTCTCGTCCAGCGGGCGCGGGTTGTCCGGGTTGCGCAGGAGCGGCAGCATCCCCAGGAACGGGACCGGCACGGCGCCGACGAGCTCCTCGGGCTCGCGGACGGTGGTGTTGAGCATGCCGCGGACCAGCGCCGCCCCGATTCCCGCCACCAGCGCCAGCATCACGACCGCGAGACTCATCTTCTTGCGCGGGTCGCTGTTGGGATAGGGCGGCGCTTCGGCAAGCGATTCCCGCTCGATCGCCGCCGGCGCGAAACGTTCGATGTCGCGCGTCTCGCGTTTGCGCTTGATCGTGTCGTAGAGCTCCTGCTTGTACGCGATTTCCTTGAGCGTCGATTCGAGCAAATCGCCCTCGGCGAACGTGCTGTTGAACGCCTCGCTGCGCCGTTCGATCAACTCGTCGAGATGCTTGAGCTCCGCCTCTTTCTGCTTGATCTGCCACCGCAGCGCCTCGGGCGACGCGGGCACGGGCGTGGTGCCCTTCTCGTCGGCCTGCGCCACGGCGGGCAGCGCCGGCAGGCGGTCGAGCGTGCGCTCGCGATCCTTCAGCCGCTGTTCCAGAAACGCGATGCGCTTCTTGAGCCGCACGATCTTGGGATGGGCTTCGCCGAAATTGTCGTCGGCCAGGTCCAGCTCGAAGCGCGCGGTCTGGAGCTCTTCGTTGATCTGCGACCAGGTCGGATCCTGCTCGTAGATGATCTGCGGCTGATCGCCCGCGGATGTCTTGCCCGCCGCCTTCTGCTGCGATTCCAGCTCGGCCAGCATCGAACGCAGGCTCTTGAGCTGGAGAATCAGGTCGTCTTTGCGCACCAGCAGGTCGTCCAGTTGCAGCCGCCGCGAGTTGATGAGCTCGTCCGGCGTGAGCACCTTGAGGTTCGCCCGGATCTGCTCGGCTTTGTGCTCCAGCCGCTGAATCTCGGTCCGCAGCGCGATTTCCTGCTCGCGCCGCCGCCGGTCCATCTCGGTGTCTTCGCGGTTTTTCTCCTCGTGGAACGCCTTGAGGTACTCATCGACAATCGCGTTGGCGACGAGGGCGGCGTCGTGCGGGTCCGGGGCGTTGACGGCTACCTCGATCAGCGACGACCCGCTTTCGTTGTCCACTTCGAGCGCATCGAGCAGCCGCGCGTCGGCCGCCGCCGGTCCGAGCAACCGTTCGATCAGCGAATCCGATTCGCCGAACAGCCACTCGCTCTTCTTCACGTCGTCGCGTTTGAGCACCCGCTCGATGATCTTGGGACTGCTGAGCTTGCGAATCTGGGTGTAGAGAAACTGCTGGTAGAACGGCACCACGCCGTTGTCTTCGGTATTGAACGCCACGACCTGCTTGGTCGGGTGAACCTCGATCGTCGCGCTGGCCCGGTACTTGGGGTGCACCAGCGTCCACGTCCCGGCCAACCCCGCCCCCGCGACCAGCACGGTTACCAGGATCGCGGTCCACTTGTACTCGCGCAGCGTGTGCAGCGAGAACGGGCTCGTCCCGCCCCCCTCGCGGACCGGACCGCCCTCGCCTGCCGCCTCGCCAAACCCGTCGCTCACCACCGGCGGCGGCGCGGACGATGCCGGCGCCAGCGGCGCCGGCCACTTCGAGGATCGCGGCGTGTGGTTGTTCGTGTTCTCGGCCATGTTTGTCGTTTCCTGCGTTGGCACCGGTTTGTTACCGGCGGGCGCGGGGCCCATCCCCGCACTGCGTCTCTGGCAGCGATGCGTAACTCGTGTGGGGCCGCCGGCGACACCGGCCCCCAGCCGATGCCCGCCGCGCCCTTCCCTAGGGTCGGTCCGATGGCGCCGGTATCTGCACGATCGGCGGCGTCTGTTCGCAATCGCAGGTCGCGCATGTGTCCGCCGCCTTCGGCGAACCGGCCGACGCGCCGGGGCCCTCCGCGGCGCGGTCCTCCGGCTGCCGGGCCGGTACCACGAGCGTATGAGATACGTGCCGTCCCGCGGCGATGTTCGCGCCGCTCGGCAGGATCACGCAAAACGCCATGCTCCCGCTTCCGACGACCACCCCGTCCCATAATACACATCGGTTCACCAGCGCGCCGCGGTCCACCCGGCAACCCCCACCAATCGCCGTCGGCCCCACCAGCGTCACTTCGCTCGCGATGTGCGTCCGCGGCCCGATCAGGTTCGGCCCGATCAGCCGCGCGTCCGGGCAAACGTGCGCCGATTCATGCACCAGGCTCTCCCCCATCCGCCGATACCCCGGCACCGCCTCCCGCGTGCGGCAAATCTCGTGCACCATGTACTCGTTCACCGCCAGGTACGAATCCAGCCCCGACACACGCACGGGGGGCCGGCCGGTGATGTAGGGAACCACCGCCTCCCCCGATTGCCGAAGCTTCGGCAGCAGGATTTCCTTGATGTCCTGGTAGCTCATCTTGGGAATGTAGCCCAGCGCCCGGCGATCGAACACGTACACGCCCGCCGGCTGGAGGTCGGGGGCTCCCGCCGGCTGATCCGCCTCGTGCGTCAACACCACCGTGAGCGTCGCGTTGTTGCGCAGGTGCGTCTGGAGCAACTCGCGCAGCGGAAACGGCGGAATCACCGCGCCCTCGGTGACGACGAACAGGTCCGCGTCGGTGCCCAACGCCGCGTCGTGAACACATCCCGCCGGCCCGCGCGGCACCCAGTCCTCGAAGTAATCCAGCACGACGCCGAAATCCGACCCGTCCGTCAAGAACCGACGCGCGCAGCGCGACGCGCTGTTCGCACACACCGTCGTCTCGACCACCCCCGCCTCTCGCAACCACCTGAGCACGTAGCAGATCAGCGGCGTGAGCGCCACCGGCAGCAGGCACCGCGGCAATACGCCGTCGAGCGCCTGACCGTCCCAAGCGTGCGCCCCGGCCAGCACGATCCCCCGCGTGCGCCGCGTGCGAATCTCGTTGGTCATGCTTCGATGAGCCATGAGAAAACTTCCGTTCCCCTCGTACGGTCCGCCCGCTGTGTCCCCCACCCTGGGTCTCGACGTTCCTACGCCACGAAATCCCCTCCCCGCCGTGCCCACGATCCGGGTCGCCGGCCGGCGCTAGGCGGCGAGCACCTCCGCCTTCACCCCCGTCTCTTTCAACACCTTCGCCACTTCGTCGCGATACAGCGGATTCATCAGGATGACCCGCTCGGGCCGGATGCGCGGCAGCGCTTCGGGCGATACGATGGACTGCCCCGTGCCCGGAACGTACTTGCCGGTCTTGCGCGGGTTCACATCCACCACGTGCTCGACCCGGTCCGTCGAAACCGCCAGCGCGTTGAGAAACATCACGCCTTTCGAGCCGGCACCCCACACCACCACGCGCCGCCCCGCCGTCTCGTCCATCATGCTCGCCCAGTGGTCCCGCTTTTGGCGGTAATGCTCGGCGAAACGATCGACCAGCGCGCGAATCTCCCGCTCCGAGGCCGCCTCGGGCCGGTGGTCGCTGCGCGCCGCCGGATCGCGAGCCGGCCGTGCCTCGACGCCCAGGAACTGGCCCCCGTAGCTCTCGGCCACGTGCAACACCTCGAATCCCGCCCGTTCCATCAGCACGGGCAACGACACGGGCGTGAAATACGAGCAGTGCTCGTAGATGATGTCCCACACC
>JALSRY010000129.1 GCA_026984555.1 Phycisphaerae bacterium | reverse complement strand
GGACTGTCCGCGGGCAAGCTCGTCACTGGCGCCGACGCGGGTGAAGATCCGATCCACGACGCCGAGGCGCATCCGTTTGGCGGGTACCCAGCAGCCACAGTGGGCCAGCAGCGCCAGCAGCGCCACCTGGCGGATATAGGTGCTCTTGCCCGCCATGTTCGGGCCGGTAATCAGCGCGAGGGCGGGTAGGGGCTCGCCGGCGGGCGGACCTTCTACGGGCGGCTCGGGACGGGCGGCAAGCCGGGTGTCGTTGGGCACGAAGCCGGTGCCGAGCGTAGCGGCGACCACCGGGTGGCGTCCCGCTTCGATTTCGAGCACGGGTTCGTCCACGAATTCCGGGCGGCAGTGCGTATCGTGGAGGGAGAGTTCCGCCCAGCCGGCGAGCACGTCGACGACGGCCAGCGCCGCCGCCGCCTGCTGCAAGCGCGGGATGTGGGCGGCCACCGCGTCGCGCAGCTCGCAGAACAGGCGGTATTCGAGTTCGTGGGCCCGCGACTCGGCCGAAAGCACCTCGTTCTCGTAGCGCTTGAGTTCGTCGGTGATGTACCGTTCGGCGTTCTTGAGGGTCTGTTTGCGCACGTACTCGGGCGGAACGCGTTCGCGGTGGGCGTGCGTGACTTCGATGTAGTAGCCGAACACCCGGTTGTAACCGACCTTGAGCGAGGGAATGCCGGTCCTTTTGATTTCACCGGCCTGGTAGTCGGCCAGCCACGATTGCCCATCGCGACCGATGGCCCGCAGCCGGTCGAGCTCGGCGTGGAAGCCGGTGTTGAAGATGCCACCCTCGCGCACGGTGAGGGGGGCGTCGGCTCGAACGGCGGTCAGGAGCTGTGCCGCGAGATCGTCCAGCCCTTCGAGCCGATCGGCGAGCGCGTCGCTCTCGTCGGTTCGCAGCGCCCGCAAAGCCTCGCGCAGCGCGGGAAGTTGGGCCAGGGCTTCGCCCAGCGCCCGCAGGTCGCGCGGGTTGGTACGCTGCACGCCGAGCCGCCCCACCATCCGCTCGACGTCGCCCATCTCGCCCAGCGCGGCCCGCAACAGCTTGCGATGGCCGTCCTCGACCCGCAACGCCTCGACGAGTCGCTGGCGTTTGCGGATGCGCTCGACGTCGCGCAGCGGGTAGCAGAGCCACTGGCGCAGCAGCCGCGCGCCCATCGCGTTGCGTGTCCGATCCACCGCCGCCAGCAGCGAGTCGGCCCGCGTTCCCGCGCGGATCGTCCGCTCGACTTCGAGCGAACGCAACGTCACCCGGTCCAGCAGCAGGTAATCCGAGGCGTCGAGGCGTCGCGGCGGGCGCAGGTGCGAGATGACCGCCTTCTGCGTTTCGCGGACGTAGGCCAGCAGCGCACCTGCCGCCTGGAGCGAAGCGTCGATCTTGTCGAACCCGAAACCGACCAGTCCCCGCGTCTCGAACTGCTCTTCGAGCAGCTTCTCGGCCCGATGGGGGTTGAAGTCGGTCGCCGGGCGGGCCGTGACGACCGCGCCGGTGCGGTCGCGGATCTCGGCTTCGAGGGGGTGACGACCGACGTCACGCCACTCGGCCAGCAAGACCTCGGCCGGGTCGATGCGCACCAGCTCGTCGAGCAGTCGGCGTTCGTCCACCGCCTGCACATAGAGCTGCCCCGTCGAGAGCTCGAGCGTGGCGATGCCCGTGTCGCCCGACTGCTCGCACACCGCGGCGAGGATGTTGCTCCGCGTCGCGTCGAGCAGCCCGTCGTCGGTCAGTGTGCCTGGCGTGACGACGCGCACGAGCGCCCGTTTGACGACGCCCCGCGCCTGCTTCGGATCCTCGATCTGCTCGCTGATCGCCACCTTGTACCCGGCCGCGACGAGCTTCGAGAGGTAGCTTTCGAGGGCGTGGTGGGGAATACCGGCCAGCGGCGTGCGGCCCTTGTCCCGACTGGTCAGCGTGATGCCCAGCACCTTCGCCCCCAGCACCGCGTCGTCGTAGAACATCTCGTAGAAGTCGCCCATGCGGAACAGCAGAATCGCATCGGGCGCCTGGCGCTTCTGTTCCCAGTACTGCCGCATCGCGGGCGTGAGCTTTTCTCCCGGCGGCGGGCCGGCAACCTCCGCCGACGGACCGGGCGCGACGCCCGGGTCGGCGTCGGTACGTTCGGCCTCGTCCGGCGGCACCGCCGGTTCGGTGTGGATCGCTTTGGGCTTCATGACACTCGACTTTATCCGACGCTCGCCGACCGAACAACGCCCGGCTCGCGACGCCGGCCGGGCGGGGCGAGGCGAGATGAGACGGCAAGAGGCCGAGCCGGCTGTAGCGCCGGCGGCCGGAAGGCCCTCAACACCTGGACCAGCTCTTGGGGAACAGGCCGAGGGGCCTATTTCGGCTCTTCGAACAGCATGGTCAGGTAGTAGACCCCCTCTTCCAGCTTGCTCTCGATCGCCAGACCGGAGTTATGGAACACCCGCAGCATGGCGTGGTTGTCGGCGAGCACTTCGGCGACGAATCCGTGGATGCCCTTGGACTTGGCGACCTCGACCAGCGTCGCGAGCAGTTGTGTGCCGAGACCGCGGTTCTGCCAGTCGTCGCGAACGACGAACGCGACCTCGGCCAGGTTGGTCTGGCGGTTCAGGTTGTAGCGCCCCACGGCGATGATCGGAGCGTCCTCGGCCTTGCCGGCGGTCGCGACGAGGGCCATGTCGTGCTCGTAGTCGGTCTTGATGAACTCCTGGAGTTTCTCGTGCGGCATCGACTTGATATGCGCGAAGAAACGATGGTAGATCGACTGTTCGGAGAGAGAATAGAACAGCTCGCGCAGGCCGGCCTCGTCCGTAAGCCGCACGGGGCGCAGGAAGACGCGCCGGCCGTCCTTGAGCTCGATCCAGCGTTCGAGTTCTTCGGGGTAGGTGGGCGTGAACACGGGCAGCTCGATCTGGTCGCGGTAGACCAGGCCGCGCTGCTTGGCCTCGGCCAGCAGCCAGGGGCGAAACTTGGGGTGGGCGATCTGGATCAGCGAGAGCGCCCGCTCGCGGATGCTCCGCCCGTGGAGGTAGGCGGTGCCGTACTCGGTCGCCACGTACTGCACGTCGCCGCGCGAGGTGACGACCCCGGCGCCGGGCTTGAGCGTGGGGACGATGCGCGAGATGCTCTCGCCCTTGGCGGTCGAAGGCAGGGCGATGATGGCTTTGCCTCCCTTGGACCGGGCGGCGCCGCGGACGAAATCCACCTGGCCGCCGATGCCGCTGTAGAACATTTCGCCGAGCGAATCGGCGCAGACCTGGCCGGTCAGATCGACCTCGATGGCCGAGTTGATCGCGATCATCTTGTCGTTCTTGGCGATCTTGAAAGGGTCGTTGGTGTACTCGGTGGGGTAGAACGCGATCATCGGATTGTCGTCGATGAACTCGTAGAGTTTGCGTGAGCCGAGCACGAAACTGGCGATCATCTTGCCGCGGTGGAACGTCTTGCGCTTGTTCGTGATCACGCCCTTTTCGACCAGCGAGATGACGCCGTCGGAGAACATCTCCGTGTGCACGCCCAGGTCGCGGCGGTCTTCGAGAAAATGCAGCACCGCATCGGGGATCGTGCCGATCCCGAGCTGAAGCGTCGAGCCGTCCTCGATCAGGTCGGCGATGTGCCGGGCGATGCGGCGGGAGAGGTCGTCCGGCTCACCCTGGGGCGCTTCGAGGATGGGGTTGTCACACGGCACCAGCGCGTCGATGTCGCGCACGTTGATGAAACAGTCACCCAGCGAGCGCGGCGTGTTCGAGTTCACTTCCGCGATGACGACCTTGGCGCTCTCGGCGGCGGCTTTGACGATGTCGGTCGAGACGCCGTAGGAACAGTAGCCGTGCTCGTCGGGCGTGCTCACCTGGATCAAGGCGACGTCGATGACGACGCGCCCCGTGCGGAACAGCCGGGGAATCTCCGACAGGAAAATGGGCGTGTAGTCGGCCCGACCCTGGCGGACGGCCTCGCGCACGTTCGCGCCGATGAAGAACGCATTGTGGCGAAACCGCTGGTCGAACTTCGGCTCGGCATAGGGAGCGATCCCCAACGTCATGATATGGACGATCTCGGTATCGTCGAGGTTCTCCCGGGCGGCCAACGCGCCGACCAGGCACTGCGGCTCGCCGGCGCCCGATCCCACGAACACGCGGTGGCCGTGTCGGATGCGTCGAACCGCTTGCTCGGCCGTTTCCACCTTGTCGGCGTACCTGGTTTGCCAGTCGGATGCGTGTGCGGTGCTCATGGTGGTTCATCCTGTGCGGGGGGATGGAGTTTTCCGCTCGGCTGCGGGCCCTTCCAGCGCGGGGGCTGCGGCATGCCGCGCCGGTCCACGAGCGGCGCAACCACGGCGAGTATTGTACGATGGCCGGGGCGGCGGCGCAAGCGGGAAAGGCAGGGCCCCCCGGCAAGCCGGAGCACCACGCCGAAGTACGACCGGGTCGG
>JALSRY010000128.1 GCA_026984555.1 Phycisphaerae bacterium | reverse complement strand
CGTTGCGGCTGGGGCCGCGGGCGCTGCGCGTGGTGCGGGCCCTGCGGGAAGTCGCGCCCCGGCTGCGCATCGTGGTGAGCTGCCCGCCTTCGGAAGAACCGCTCGCCCAGCAGGCCGTTTCGGAAGGTGCGGACGATTACATTCTCGAACCGCTGCGCAGCGACGATGTCCGGCATGTGCTGGGGCTTGCGCCGTCGTGGCGCCCGCCGACGGCGGTGGGTGGCGTCGGGCCGTCGCCGCGCGAGATTACCCGGCTCAGCGAGGTGCTGCGAAACCTCGGCGACGGGCCGCTGGCGACACTCGACCGACTGACGACCCTGGTGATGGAGACGTTCGACGCCGTTGGCGTGACGATCGAGATCGACGATCACGCGTGCAGCTCCGGCGAGGTCGGGCAGCCCGTGCTCGCCGAGACGATCGAGCGGCGCGGACGCCCCGTGGGGCGCATCGCGCTGGGACGCTGTCGCAGCGGAACCTACGGCGCCAACACGGCCGCCCGCCTGGCCGAGTATGCGCGGCTTGTCGAAGCCACCGTGGTCCAGGCGCGCGAGCGGCGGCGGTGGGAGCGGCTGGCCTGGACCGATGACCTCAGCGGCCTCCACAACCGCCGCTACTTCAACCAGGCCCTCGACGAGCTCCTCCGCCGCGCCGGGCAGCAACGCATGCGGCTGACGGTCTTGCTGTTCGATATCGACGACTTCAAGAGCTATAACGACCGCTACGGCCACGATGCGGGCGACAAGCTCATTCGCGAGGTGGCTCAACTGTTGCGGCGGTGTACGCGCGAGACGGACATCGTGGCGCGCTACGGCGGAGACGAGTTCGCGGTCATCTTCTGGGACGCCGAGGAGCCGCGTGTTCCCGGTTCTCAGCATCCGCAAGAGCCGATCGCGTTGTCCGAACGCTTCTGCAAAGCGATTTCGGAGCATCACTTCGAGTTTCTGGGCGCAGACGCGCCCGGCCCGGTGACGATCAGCGGCGGTTTGGCGTGTTTCCCCTGGAATGGGAATACGCGGCCGGCGCTGCTCGCCTCGGCCGATGAGGCGTTGCTGGAAGCCAAGCGTTGCGGCAAGAACCGCATTTTGCTGGCTGGTCGCCCGGATGCGGATGCTTCGGCGGTCGAGTCGGGTTCGCCGGCCACCGGCGATTCTTCCGGCCAGTGATCGGAGAGTGGGGGGCAGTCGCGGCTGGTGGGAGCGTCTGTTGCCACAATTGCCGATTGCCGCGGCCACCTCCGGGGGCGCTGCGAATTCCAGTCATATCTCTTACAAGCTACTGTTGCATTTATAGTTGCGTCGCGCGGCCACAGGTTTAGACTCAGGAGAGAGCGGAATCATGGTCGCGGAAGACGTGGGGGGCGTTTTCCGGCGGCCGGGTTTGACGACGCGAGGAGCTTCGGTCCGGGTTGAAGGTGGTTATGCGGAGTCGCTGTCCACGCTGTGAAACCGAAAACCGTCCGGTCGCCCGGTTTTGTGCGCATTGCGGGTTGTCGTTGGCCGATGGGGTTGACGGAACCCGGCGACCCGGACGCGTGGCCCATCCCGATCCGTCGCCGGTTCCCGAGGGTTTTCGGTTGTGCGAACAGGCGCCGGACTTGTATTACCGCATCGAGTCGGCGTTCGGCGGGGAAGCGTTGCTGGGTACGGAAGGTCTGCGGCTTACCGTGCTCAATGTCGGGTATTCCTTGTGCCGTGTCGTGTTGCGCCTGCGTGGCGTGAACAAGAAGCGGGCTGTATGCCTGGATGTCCAGCGAACGATCGAGTCGTTGCCGCGCGGTGCGCTGGTGAATCTGGATGTGGCCTCATACGAGATCACGGCGCCGCTGCATGTGTTGCGGGTGTTCCTGGAAACGGCCGAGTATGCACACGAGGGGGAAGATCGCCAGGGGGGACAACGATGAAGGAGGTGCAAGTATGGGTGGCGGTATGGCATTGGTGTTGTGTCTGGCTGTTTTCGCGGTGGTGGTGTTCTTCAGCGGTTTGTTCACGGTTGCCCAGCAGACCCGAGCCATCGTCGAGCGTTTCGGCAAATTTCACAAGATTGCCGGTCCGGGACTGAACTTCAAGATGCCGCTGATCGATCGTGTGGCCGGTCGCGTGACGCACCGCGTCCGCGAACTGGAGATCACGGTCGAGTCGAAGACGCACGACGACGTATTCGTGGACGTGCTGATCGCGGTGCAGTTTTTCGTGCGTGAAACGCAGGAAGCGGCTTGGGCGGCGCATTACCGTCTGATGAACCCGCAACAGCAGATCAGCTCATACGTGTTCGACACGGTGCGGGCGTTGGTGCCCGAGATGCCGATCGATCACGTGTTTTCCGAGAAGGAAAAAATCGCCCACGCGGTCAAGGAACGGCTCCAGCACACGATGGAGGAATTCGGCTACACGATCATGCAGGCGCTGGTCAACGACATCCAGCCCGACGAGGAAGTCAAGCGGGCGATGAACAAGGTCAATGCCAGCGCTCGACTCAAGGAGGCCGCCAAGAACGAGGCCGAAGCCAAGAAGATTCGCGTGATCGCCGCTGCCGAGGCCGAGGCCCGGGCCAAAGAGCTTCAGGGGGTCGGGATCGCCCGGCAGCGTCTGGCGATTGCCCGGGGGCTCAAGGAATCGGTCGAGACGTGCGCCGAAGCGGGTATCTCGTCGGCCGAAGCGAGCAAGATGGTGCTGCTCACGCAACACTACGACACGGTGACGGCGGTGGGGGGGCGCAGCAAAGCGACCGTGATGATGATCCCGTATGCACCAAACGGGATGACCAATGTCTCCGACCAGATCATGCAGGCCCTGCTCGCGCGGGACGAGATGGAGCAGCCGCCCCCCGAAATGCCGCCGACCGAGAAGCGGGCGTAGCCGCGCGCGGCTTGCGGGTCGCGGTGCGTCTCGGCCCCGAGATCAGGCCGACAACTCGCGCGGGCCGACCGTGGCAACACAAAGGCGGTCGCGCGGCAAGCGGGCGGCGTAGTCGGCGACCATCTCGGTGGTCACGGCCCGCAACTCGGCGAGCCGCGCTTCCAGCCCCACCGGGCGGGAGAAGTAGAACAGGTCGTCGCTGAGCGCGCCCGCGCGGGCCCGCGTCAGGTCATCTTCGGTTTCGAGATGCGCGATCAGTCCGTCGCGGGCACGCTGCGTCTCGGCGTCGGTCAGATCGCGCGGCAACCGCTCCAGCTCGTGCAGAATCGTCGAAAACGTTTTTTCGCACCGTTCGGGGGTGGTGCTGGCCGCCAGGTGGATGATGCCACGGCCGCGCGGCTGCTCGCTCCAGGCGCCGACCCAGTACACCAGGCCGAGCTTCTCGCGGACCTCGGTGAACAGTCGTCCGCTCATCCCGCCCGCGAGTACGCCGAGCATCACACGTTCGGTGGGATAGTCGCGATGTCCGCGTGGGGCACCGGGCAGGGCGATACCGATGTACTCCTGCTGGAGGTCTTTGGGCCGGTGGTGTCGGGCGGGGGTGAACGTGAAGTCGGCATCACGCCGGCCGTGGGGGTCGCTGCGGCCAAGGCCGGCCAGCGCCCGGTCGATCCACTGTGCGAGCTTGGAAGCGGCTACCGGACCGGCGACGGCGACCTGAATCCGGCCGGCGTGGTAGTTGCGTTGCCAGTGTGCCCGCACCTTCTCGGGCGTAATCCGGGCCAGTGTCTCGCGCTCGCCGGTCGGGTTGCGGCCCAGCACATCGCCGAGTGTGAGGCGCTGGATGTCTTCGCCCAGCAGTCCCTGGGGGTTGTCCTCGAGCTGGCGCAGCTCTTCGAGCGCGAGTTGCACGGCGACCTCGCATGCTTCGCGAGGGAACGTCGGCCGGCACAACATCTCGGCGACCAGCTCGATGAGGGGTTGGACGAATTCGGGGAGGCATACGGCCCGCGCGACCGTGGTTTGGCGACCGCTGGTCACGGCCCACTCGGCTCCCAGCGCGTCGAAGGCGTTGGCCAGCGCGCGGCCGTCGTAGTGTTCGGTTCCTTTCGAGAGCGTCTGGGCCACGATCGAGCTGATGCCGGTGAGCTCGGGCGGGTCGTCCACGACGCCGGTCAGCACGCGGATGGTGATGGCGACGGTGTCGCGGTCGGGCAGGTGATCGACGGCGAGCTCGACGCCGCTGTCGAGCAGGTCATGGGTAAACTCGTTCTGGGCCGGGGAGCGTGCGGGCATCAGTGGTCCACCGCCGGCTCGCCGAGCAGGGGGGTAAGCTCCGCGAGTTTTTCGTCGACGAGGGTACGGTTGGCGGCTTCGAGGTTGAGCCGCAACAGGGGTTCGGTATTCGATGCCCGCACGTTGAACCACCAGTCGTCGTATTCGATCGTGACGCCGTCGAGGTGGTCGATGCGGGCGTCGTGGTACTTTTCTTCGAGGCGTTTGAAGGTGCCCTCCTTGTCGTCGTTGACGAAATTGCGCTCGCCGCTGGAGATGTATTTCTGGAACGGGCG
>JALSRY010000127.1 GCA_026984555.1 Phycisphaerae bacterium | reverse complement strand
TTACCGCTCGAATTACCAACACAGTGCCCGCCGGCCCAACGGTGTAGGCGATGGCCACTTTCCCCACCGTGCGTCTTACTCGATTACACCGATCGACAAGTTGAAAGTCAATACAAAACACCCCCTCCGCCCGCTCGGCTGTTTATCGGACACCACGCGGCGGAGGAGAACCACCTCACGACCAATTCCCCCCGTCCCACGCCCGCTACTAGAAGTTCTTCACATCGTCACTCGTGCCGTAAATGCCGTCCGGACCGGGGGTAATGAGGAGGAATGAATCCTTGCGCACCGGCACCGCCGTTTTTCCGTTCGTCGCGTCAAAGATTTCCTTGTTCAAGATGTAATAAATAAAGCTGTCTGGATTATCGTCCGCCGTACTCGGATCGTCCGACTGATAGTCGTCGCCGAAATTCTCCAGCTTGTGAATACCGGGAGTGCTAGTTCCCACGCCGAGGAAATCCCAAGGCGACCATGTGCACGTATTACCCACACATGCCCCCGTGAACAGACCATTATCGCCAAAGTTGAAGATGCCCGGTTGTATGATGCAACCGTTGCCGGTACAAAACCCGGCCATGGGCGCATTAGCGCCGAGCGCCTTGGCCAGTCGCACATTCGCCGAGTAGTACAGCACCGGGAACCCGAAGGAGTCCAGCAGCACCGGCTCGGTCCCCTCCGGCTTGGTGGGATCGAAACCAGCGGCACCATGAGGACCGTCAGCCCCGTCGAGCTCGGCCGGCTTGGCAAGTTTCACTTTGTCGGCTTCCAGGTATGGACCGACCCGCTGGAACGGGGCACCGTAATTATCACCCGGCCAGTCAGGATCGGTGCTGCTACGGGCGTACCACCCCTTTTCCTCCCAGCCCTCCTCCTGGTTCACACGGTGCAGGTCGCGAGGAACATTTCGCTGGGGAACGTAACCGTCGAGCGTCTTGCCCATCAAGTAACGCACGAGCCACTGGGCGCCGGTAATGTAACCGTCGATACCCTGAACCGTCGGGTCGTCGCGGATTTCCGAACTCGGATACGCACCGCCTCGGCATTCCTTGGGGTTCTCGTTCCGGAACATGTCCAGCCCGTCGCCGGCGGATTTGAGCATCGCCCGGGTGGCGGCGGACTTGGCCTGCGCGCGGGCCTTCGAAAGCGCCGGGATGAGCAGGCCAATGAGCAGCGTGATGATCGCAATAACGGTCAGAAGCTCGACAAGGGTAAAAGCGCTCCGGGCGCTTCGCCGAACGCCCGTCGCTGCCGCTTGGCTCGTTGTCATGATGATGTCCACCTTCCTGAATGAGCGCCACTCGAAAAACCGCCAAAACCGAACGTCCACGTCCCCCCGCACCATTGTTGCATTATTGTCAAGCCCCGCTCCCGCCGCAAGGCAATTCTTTTCGGCCCTTTCTGACGACCCGGACAACGACGACATAACACAACGCTATATGCCACAAAGCGTTACGAGCATGCCGCCCCACGCGGACCATCCACGCCGCCGCTGGCCACCGCTTCGAGCACTCCCCTCTTTTCTCCAGCAAACCCAAACCCGGCCGGACGCAATCAGCCGGATCACCTGACAAAACACGCTCCCCAGGCCGCATGCTCCCGCCCCAGGAGCACCCGCCACCCCTATTTCGCCGGCAACAACAGCTCGCCACGGATTGTCGTGTGGCAGCTCCCCCCGATCGAAACCTGGTAACCCTCCGCAGCACGCGTGACCAGCGCCCGCACGATGCCCGTGCGACCAGCCGGCTGCCCCTGGAGGCAGTTGATCGCCGCCCGCCCGCGAACGCTGGGCACCAGATCGTTGACGGTCAGCAACACGGCCAACGGCCCGTGAACGCTCCCGGTCACAGGATCTTCGTCCACACCACAGGACGGCGCGAAAAACCGCGAGACCACATGAACGAAATCGCTCAGCGTTTCGAGCGTCGCCACACACACCCCGCGGATGCGCTGTCTCTCGGAAAAACGAGCAAGGCGGTGGAAATCCGGCTGGGCCTCGACCAACGCCCGCCACGTCTTCACCAGCAGAATAACATCTTCGTCCCGCGTTCGCATGAGCGGCACGCCCGCATCGACATCGTCCGGCGACAGCCCGAGCAGGGTGGTGAGTTTCATCGGGTTGGTGTTGTCGGGCCGCAACCCGGGGTCAGGCATCTCCAGCCACCACACGACGTTACTGTTTTCCTCGGAGACGATCTCGGGCACGATCGTCAGCTCGCCCGCGGCGGTCTGGAAACGTGCCCGCCACTCGGGCCGTCCGAGCAGGGCGCCGGGCCCCAGCGTCTCCGCCCACGCGTGCGCCGCCGCCAGCGTCGCGTGCCCGCAGAACCGGACTTCCGCGGCGGGGGTGAACCAGCGTAGGCGGGGCGGGGTGTGCAAGTCGTTTCCCCCCAGGATGAACGCCGTCTCGCTGGCGTTGACTTCGCGGGCGATGGCCTGCATCTCCTCGGTGGTGAGTCCGTCGGCATCGAGCACCACGCCGGCGGGATTCCCCGTCAGCGGTTTTTCCGCGAACGCATCGACGAGTCGAAACTGTACCTTTCGGGTCACCGGGAGGCTCCGTATGCAAACCGTTTCATGGGAGGGTGTACGCCAGGATCCGCCGATCTTCAACAACGACGAGTGTTTTCCCGATCCAGATGAGCTGGCGGGGGACACCGCTCGCCTCCGCCAACCCGACAACGCGGGCGTGACCTCCCGCCGGCGCCCCCTCCTCCAAGCCGACGCGTGCCAGTCGCAACCCCACCGACCCGCCGCCCGTTTGAACGATGTACCCCCGCAATGCCCCGCCCCGCGCCTCGCACGGGCAAACCGCCGCTCCGATCAACGAACCGTCGCCGCACGCCACCAGCCGTAACGCCGGCAAACGCCACAACTCCCAGCGCCGATCAGACGTCACCGCGGCCAACCCCGGGCGGATCAGCAGCCGGAAACCACCGGCCGACGCGCACTTGCCGGCTTGTTGCGGCATCGCCGGTGTCCCGGTCGACAGGTCGAATGCCCACAGCCCGCGCTCGCCGCCGACCAGCAGACGCGTTGCAACGCTTGTCTTCTCGCCCCCGCCACAAACCGGCGCGAGACCGACCGCCGCCGCCGTCGCGCGCACGTCGGGAGGAAACCGGAACGCTCGTGTTCGCCCGCCCGGTACGCATACCGTCCAGCGATCCGACCATACGACCACCACGCCCGCGTTGCTCAGCCCCGACCAGAGCGGTGCCGGTCCCGATACGCCGTATTCCACCGCCATCGGCCGCTCGGCGCGAAGATCGAACGACACGACGTGCAGCTTGCCTGCGCCATACGTCACCAATGACGCCCACCGACCGCACACGTCCAGCGTACATACGTCGAACGGCGCAACCTTCGCGGACCAGCGGGGCGAGCCGTCGTCGCGGACCAGCTCCGCGATGTGGCCGTCGCTGCGGACGACCAGGACACCCTCTCCGGTCGCCCGGGCGGCGACAATCCGCGCCACGGTCTCGGGATCGGCACCAGCCGGCGCCGTCGCTCCAACCTCCCGCCAGGCAACCTGCATCCGCGCCGGTCGCGAGCCGTCCCTGCGGCAAACCGCCCGCAACCCATACACCGTCGTCGCTCCGAACGCATACACCACCGCACCACCCGCGCCAGCGAGGCGGCTACCCCGCTCGAGCGACACCGGGTGATCGATTCGGCGGCTTCCATCACGGACATCCAGCAGATCGAGGCGGCCGGCCTTGTCGAAGACCAGCAAGCCGGCCGCACGGGGCGCCGCGGCGCACCACTCGACACCGCGCGACACGCTCCGACGCCAACACACCGCCAGCGTCATGCCGTCAGGCTGCCTCGCCAGCCCCCCCGAAACGGCCGCGAACACGCCTGCCAGTGCCAGGAATCTGCCCCATCTCGTGCGCATGTCTCCACCTGATGGGCTCTCGCCCGGCCCGCCGCCGACCGCGTGGCTCACGCCGCCGCCCCTTCTGCGCGAACACGGGCAACGGGCGAATCCGCCGGCCCGTGGTAGTGTAGCGTTTCCAGAGGGCCGAGCCCCCAACGCCATGCCCCGGGATCCAGCCCGATCACGCAACCCGCGCCGGCCGACAGGCTCCTCGGACGCCGCGCGCCGGGCGTCCCGGTCGGCAACGCGACGCCTGGCGACGGAAACCGGCTCCGAACTTGACACCGCCGCAACGAATCGCCATGATGTTGTACGCTACGGGTCGGCTGCTGTCGGCTCGCGCGGGCGATTAGCTCAGTTGGCTAGAGCGCTTGCTCGACATGCAAGAGGTCACTGGTTCAAGTCCAGTATCGCCCAATCCGGTAACTCACGCCAGCGTCACAACTTACCACCCCGACCTCACCAACGACACGGCAATGCGCGATGTTCTTGTCCAAACCGCCCCGCGCAAGTAAGCGCAGGATCACTCCCGCGGCGTCGTATCGCTTGCCCCTTCGCCCGCG
>JALSRY010000126.1 GCA_026984555.1 Phycisphaerae bacterium | reverse complement strand
GAACGTTCCGAGCGAGCTGCTGTACGGGGGGTTGTTCTGGGTCCACGACCGGCTGGCGGCGGCGATGGCGGCGGCCGGCGCTCCGGAATGGCTGACGGGGGTGCTGGTTCATGGTGCGTTCCGGGCGCTGGCGTGGGTGATTTCGGTGATGTTGCCGCCGATGGCGATTTTCTTTCCGATCTTCACGTTGTTGGAAGACGTGGGGTATCTGCCGCGGGTGGTGTTCAACGTGGATCGTCTTTTTCGCTGGGCGGGCGGGCACGGCAAGCAGGCGCTGACGATGAGCATGGGGTTCGGCTGCAACGCGGCCGGCGTGATTTCGTGCCGCATCATCGAATCGCCACGCGAGCGTCTGCTGGCGATTCTGACCAACAATTTCACGCTGTGCAACGGTCGTTGGCCGACGATCATCCTGTTGGCGGCGGTTTTCGTGGGGCCGCTCGCGCCGCCGGGGCTGCGCAGCGTGGTCACGACGGCGACCGTGGTCGGGGTGTGCCTGTTGGGCGTGGGGATGACCTTCGTGGTGTGCCGCGTGTTGTCCCGGACGGTGCTGGCGGGTGAACCGAGCCACTTCTACCTCGAGCTGCCACCGTACCGGCGACCGGCGATGCTGCGTGTGATCTACCGATCGGTGATCGACCGCACGGTCTTCGTTCTGGGGCGGGCGTGCGTGGTGGCGTTGCCGTCGGGCGTGGTGATCTGGCTGCTGGGCAATGTGCATGTCGGTTCCCAGACGTTGATGCAGCACATCGCGGGCTGGTTCGATCCGCTCGGCCACCTGATGGGGCTCGACGGCGTGATCCTGCTGGCGTTTTTCGTCGCATTGCCGGCCAACGAGATCGTTTTTCCGACGATCATCATGGCGTACCTGGCGGGCGGCGAAATGACGGAGCTGGCTTCGGGGCAGACGGCGGACCTGTTGCGCGCGAATCACTGGACGCTGCTGACCGCGGTGTGCACGATGTTGTTCTCGTTGCTGCATTTCCCCTGCGGCACCACGACCTGGACCATCTACCGGGAGACGCGCAGCGTGAAATGGACCGTCGTCGCGAACCTCATGCCCCTGGCGTTGGCGGTCGTCGCGTGCGCGGTTGTCGCGGGCGTCTGGCGGTTGTTGGCGGCGTGAGGTCAAGCGGGGGCGCGGCGGAGAAACCGCGCGGGCGGCACGTTGCCCGGGGCCTTTCCCGCGGGGGGCTCAATCTCCCAGGCAGGTACCGACGGCGCGGGCCATCGCGATCAGCGGATCGTCCGGGGCGATGAGCCGCTGCTTGTTGGCGACCGAAGCGATCTCGACGGTGTCGGTCTTGCCGTGGCGCATGACGACGAGTCGGTTCCACTCGTGGGCGGCGACCATCTGGATGGCCTTGTAGCCGAACTGCGTCGCGAGCACGCGGTCGAAAGCGACGGGCGTCCCGCCGCGCTGAACGTGGCCGAGGATGGTCGCGCGGGTTTCGCGGTGGGTGCGAGCGGCGATTTCCTCGGCGAGGACGGTGCTGACGCCGCCGAGGCGGATGGGGTCGGGGCTGTCGTGGACGACCTTGTTGACGATCTGTTCGCCGCCGCGGGGGCGGGCGCCCTCGGAGACGGCGATCAGGGTGAATCGTTTTCCGCGTTTGGAGCGATCGACGCAGGTCTTGCAGATGCTTTCGATGTCGTAGGGGATTTCGGGGATCAGGATGACGTCAGCGCCGGCGGCGATGCCGGCCTGCATGGTGAGCCAGCCGGCGTTGCGTCCCATCAGCTCGACGAGCATGACGCGGTGGTGGCTGGAGGCGGTCGAGTGGATGCGGTCGAGGCATTCGGTCGCGGTCTGGACGGCGGTGGTGAATCCGAACGTGATATCGGTGTGCATCAGGTCGTTGTCGATGGTTTTGGGTACGCCGATGCAGGGGACACCGTGGGCGATCAGGTTGGCAGCGCCGGACATGGTTCCGTCGCCGCCGATGCACACGAGCGCGTCGATCTCGCGTTCGCGGATGTGCTCCATGACGCGGTTGGTGACGTCTTCGAAGATGGGGTTGCCGTCTTTGTCCTCGCCGATGGCGAAATGCGTGGGATCGGCCTTGTTGCTGGTACCGAGGATGGTGCCGCCGGCGGTGAGGATGTTCGACACGTCGTCGATCTGGAGGCGGCGCATGCGGTTTCGGATCAACCCGAGAAAGCCGTCTTCGATGCCGATGACGTCGAGACCGAGCTTGTTGATGGCGGCCTTGGTGACGACGCGGATGACGGCGTTGAGGCCGGGGCAGTCGCCGCCGCCGGTCAGGATACCGATTCGATGGATGCGTTCACGTTTCGCGGTCACGGAATATCCTCCGAAGTCCGTGGATTTTATCGGCAAGTGTACCGGCGATCTTGATGCGCGGCAGGGGGCGAAAGTCGGCGCTCGTGTTCTATTGTTCGGGTGGAGCGGGGATATCGGTGCCGACGCGATGGATGAGGGTGGTATCGGTGGCGCCGGGCTGGTTGGGCTGGGTGGATGTGACCACGACGACGACGTCGCCGGTGGTGGCGAGGCCTTTTTCGACGAGTTTCTGATCGAGGACGCGGGCCATCTTGCCGGGGTGGCTCATGGGTTCGGTGCGCAGCGGGATGACGCCGTAGAGGAGGTTCATCTGGCGGTATACGCGGGGGTCGTAGGTGAGTCCGACGACGGGCATGGGCAGCCGGCAGGAGGCGAGCAGGCGGACGGTTCGACCGGTGGCGGTCCAGGCGGCGACCAGCCGGGCGTCGAGCCTGCGGGCGGCCTGCACGGCGGAATGGGTGATGGCCTGCGCGGGGTCGTCCGTGGTTGTGAAGGGTTGGCGGGAGTCGCTCTCGTTCCGGCGAAGGTAGTTTTCGGTGGCCTCGGCGACGTGTCCCATCATGGTGACGGCGAGATCGGGATAGGTTCCGGCGGCGGTCTCGGCGGAAAGCATGACGGCGTCGTTGAGGTCGATGATGGCGTTGGCGACGTCGCTGACCTCGGCGCGGGTGGGCATGGGATTGGTAACCATGCTCTGGAGCATCTGGGTCGCGACGATGACGGGTTTGCCGGCGCGCCGGCAGCGGGTGGTGATGTCCTTCTGGATCAGCGGGACGCGCCAGACGTCCATTTCGACGCCGAGGTCGCCGCGGGCGATCATGATGGCGTCGGTGTGTTCGATGAAATAGTCGAGGTGATCGAGCGCTTGGGGTTTTTCGATTTTCAGCACGACGCCGGCCCGCCCGCCGCGCTGTTGGATGCACTCGTGCAGTTCGTCCACGTCGTGGGGTTCGCGGACGAAGGAGAGGGCGACGTAATCGAGTCCGTGCTCGATCGCCCAGTCGAGGTCGGCCCGGTCCTTCTCGGTGAGAGCGGGTGTGGAGAGGGCGGTATTGGGCAGGTTGACGCCCTTGTGGCTGAGCACACGTCCGCCCGTGGTGCAGGTACAGGTGACGGCGTCGGGCTGACGGTCGGTGACGAGGAAACGGATGAGGCCGTCGTCGATGAAGACGCGGTGGCCGATGTCCACCTCGTCGACGAAGCGCGGGTAGTTGGTGGTGAAGCGACCGGGAGTGCACTCGGCGTCGCCGCGGACGAATTGGACCGTATCGCCGCGGTGGACATCGATGGCGCCGCCGGCGACGTCGTTGAGGCGAATCTTTGGGCCGCAGAGGTCGCCGAGCACGGCGATGGGGCGGTCGTGGGCATCGGCCCAGGCGCGCACGTTTCTCAAGGTGCGGGCGTGGTCGGCGTGGGTGCCGTGGCTGAAGTTGAGTCGGCAGACACTGACGCCCGCCTCGAGCACCGCCGCCAGGCGTTCGGGATCATCGGTGGCCGGGCCGAGCGTGGCGACGATCTTGGTTCGGATGGCCGAGCGTGCGTCGGACGCTTCCATGCTGTCTCCTCGCAGTCCCCCCGGGTGCCAAGCGCGGGTTGGGGGGCGATGGCGACGTCCCGCCCGATGACCGCGTCGTGCGGACCGATCGCCCGCAACCGGCCGGCGCGCGGGTGTGCACGCCGGACCTCGCACATGTTATCGGCACGCGGGCGCGGGCGGGTTGACCTCGCGTTCGTAAAGCCGCGCGGTTTGCAGCAGGGCGACCTCGCCGAAAGCGGGCGCGAGCAGTTGCAAGCCGATCGGGAGGTTGTCCGGGGAGCGGCCACACGGAATCGACAGCGCGGGGATACCCGCCAGGTTGGCCGAGACCGTGTATATGTCGCTGAGGTACATCTGGAGCGGGTCGGCGGATTTTTCGCCGCGGGTGAAGGCCGGCGTGGGCGTGGTCGGGCCGGCGATCACGTCGGCTTGTGCGAAGGCGCGGGCGAAGTCCTGTTGGATCAGGCGGCGCACCTTGAGCGCCTTGAGGTAGTACGCCTCCGCATAGCCGGCCGAGAGCGCGAACGTGCCAAGCATGATCCGGCGCTTGACCTCGGGGCCCAGCCCTTCGGCCCGCGATGCGCAGTACAGGTCGAGGATGT
>JALSRY010000125.1 GCA_026984555.1 Phycisphaerae bacterium | reverse complement strand
CGTATCCAGCGGCCGCAGCGGGCCGGCGCGCCCGTGTGCCGCATCGACGCCCCAGGCGATCAATCGCAAGTAAAAATAAGCGAACCCGATGTTGTGCAACACGGCGAGACGCGAACCCTCGCGCCAGCCATACCAGCTCCATTGTGGATACCACCAGAGGGGGAAGATCATCGCGCTCAGGCCGACCCAGACGAGCGCAATCATCAGGCGGGGACCGAGTCGGCCGCGCCGGCGTAGTTGGTCGAGCAAGACGATCCATCCGCTGCCCGCCGCCGCGACGCCGAGCAGCAGCACGAGTGTGGCGAGGGGCCCGGTGGTCGCGACCAGCCAGAGGAGCCCGGCGACGATCAGGGTGGCGCGGCGGTGAGCACGCCCGAGCAGGCGCACGAGCGGGACGAGCGGCAGAAACGCCAACAGGCCATACGGTCCGGAGAGGATCTCCCAGACCGTCAGCGGCTGGTCGGCCGGCGCGGTGAGGGGGTTGAACAGCGGCGGCGGCGAGGGCAGCGTGATCAAGGCAGAACGGTCACCGTCGAGTGTCCGGGCATGAGCAGTTTGTAGAGGAATGCGACGTCCGCGTTGTGCATCCGCACGCAACCCAGCGAAACGGCCTTGCCGATCGACTGGGGGTCGATGGTGCCGTGGATGCCGTACCCCTCGCGTCCGACCGCGTCGCCTTCGATTCCCTTGAGGCCGATCCAACGTTCGCCGAGCGGATTGCGCGGGTCATCGGGGGGGATGATGCGTTTGTCCTCCGCGGAAGCGGAGGGGTAGTACGTGGGGTTTTTCAGGCGGTTCTCGACGATCCACTTGCCCTCGGGGGTGCCGCCCTCGGCCCCGAGCCCGACGGGAAAGCTCCGCACGTAGAGATCCCGAAGGTATACGTCGAGCCGGAAGGCCGATTTGTGAATGGTGACATGGAACGGTCCGCGCAACACCTTGATCCGCTGGCCGGCGCGGATTCGGGCAGGATTGCTGATGCCGTTGACGAGCATGAGAGCTTCGTAAGGCACCTCGTACTGGCGGCCGATGGCGAGCAAGACGTCGCCCGGCTCGATGGTGTACTTCTCGACGAGCGGATCGCCGGGAACACAACGCTTGGAAAAGATGGTCGCATCGGCAATCTTGCGCAGATGGCGGCGGAGCTCGGCCTGCACCGCGGGGCGGCGCTCGATCGCCAACATGCGATTGAGCTCCTGGCGGGCTTCGATGACATGGCCGGCTTTGTAGCGGTGCAGCGATGCGTTGATGCGCGGGTTGTTCGAGAGTTTTTCGCCGGTCTCGCCGGCTGTCGGCCGGTCGGCGTCGGCTTGAGACGCCTCGGCGGAAGAGGCAGGCGGCGTCTCGGCGGACAAGGTGGAGGCAGCCGGGTCGGGACCGGCATGCGGAGACGTCCCGGTCGATGGGTGCGCGGGGGGAGGCGTTTGCGCGACGCCCGTTGCCGACGCAGCCCCCCCACCGATGGGTTTGAGCGGCTCATCCGCCGCTGCGCCGGTGGACGGCTGCGCCGCCGCGCCGGGGGCCGTGGTGTCGCTCACCACGGCGGTGGGAACGAGCGCGTCGTCGGACGATGTACCGGCGGTCGGCAGTGGTTTGCCCGGGGCGGTCTCGGCAGCGGTCGAGGTATCGCCGCGCGGCCAATACCACCACCCGGCGCCGACGAGAATCGCCAGCACCGCAACCGTGATTACTCTGCGAGCAGTCTTGTTCCTGCGTTTGCGTGCCACGTCGAGTCCTCCCTGACACGACCGACCCGCCGCCGGCGCGTAGCGGGCGGCAGCGGCCGGCGTAGGATGTAGCGCATGGCGGGCCGCAGCGGTCGACTCACGCCCGCAAGATACACCGGCCAGCCGCGAAGTCCAAGAGGCCAGGCCGCCCCGGCGCGCGTGGAAGCGAACGGCCGGCGGCCCCCGGTGTGTCCGGTGCTGATGGCAGCGGCATCGGCAAGAGGCGTCCGCACGAGACAGGCTCCCGAGCGGGAAACGCCGGTGCAAGTTCCCCCACGAGCGCGCGTCGTGCGGGTGGGATTTTCCTGGCAGGAAGGGTGTAATCCGCGGCGTGGCCGCTAGAATCGCGGCTTGCAGTCCTAGGGATGGCTTGGGATTCGTGCTGGAGAGCAAGCGAATGGTGACAAGACTCCGGTTGATGACGGCGTTGCTCGTGGTGGCGGTCGCGTGTCCGACCCTGCGTGCCCAGAACAAGCCCGCCAAGCGAAGCATCATCGAGCAGCTTCAGATCAAGAGCAGCCTCACCGATGACGAGAAAAAGCAACTGCGCACGTGGATCGAGCAGCGCGTGCAGGCGATCGTGACGGTGGAAGGCGGCAATGCCACCGCCGCCCGCGAGCTGCGAAGCGCCTACGCGAAAGGCACGGCGGAGTTCAAGGACACGTTCGCGCAAGCATACCTCGCCGTCATCGATGCCGCGTACAAGCGAGCGAAGGATGCCCCCGCGGCGCAGCTCATCGCGATCGCGAACACGCTCGACAAGGTCGAGGCGTACAAGGCGCTGCTCAAAGCGCTGAGCAACCAGCGGGTACCCGTGCGTACCGCCGCCGCCATCGGGCTGCGGCGTCTGCGACCGAAACTCGCGGCGGCGGGTGATCCGGCGTTCTCGCAAACGATCCAGGCGTTGGCGGACGCCGCCGCGAAGGAAACGTCGGCGATCACGCTGGGGATTCTCTACGAGGCGATGGACTACACGGCGGTCGGGCGGGGCGTGCCGAGTCGCAAGACGATCGCGACGGCGTTGCTTCACGTGCTGGAATCCCGCGGCAAGCAGTACCAGACGGGCAAGGTTTCCGCGGCCGCCGCGGACGGACCGGGTCTGCGTCTGGCCGCGAAGCTCGCCGGGCAGTATGCGGAAGAAGAGAAGACACGTCTGATCGGAGCCGCGGCCGCGATGCTGGCTTTCGGCGTCGAGCGTTACACGGGCGACCTGTACAAGGTTGACGAAAAGACGGCAAGCCCGGTGCGCATCGCGATGCGGAACCGGTTCGAGCAGTTCATCGTGGATTCCGAGGCGCTGCTCGAAACGCTGGCCAAGCCGGCGGAAAAGCCCGGCGTCGCCGTGGCGATGGAGACCAGTACGCAGGACAACAAGCGCATCGCCATGACGAACGCCATGAAGAAATGGGCGGCGTTCCTGAAGCAGCAGTACCAGATCAGCGTATCCGTGCCGGGCGGGGCGCCGGCCCAGCCGTAGGCATCGCCGCGACCGCGCTACCCGCTCCCCCCTGCCGGCGTGAGGTTCTCAGCCGCGCCAGTCCTTCTCGGGCTCGGGCCGGTTGTCGAGCACATCTTCGATTCGCTGCATCACGTCGGGCGTGAGCCGATCGACGAGCGCAAGCGATTTCATGTTTTCGTCGACTTGCTGCTTGCGCGAGGCGCCGGTGATGACGGTGCTGACGTGGGGGTTCTTCAGGCACCAGGCGAGCGCGAGCTGGGCGAGCGTGCAGCCCAGGTCCGCGGCGATCGGCCCGAGCCGGCGCACTTTCTCGATGCGCTGCTTGCCACGCTCGTCGAGCAACTGCTCGCGCAGCCAGCCGAGGTTTTCCATGGCCAGGCGGCTGCCGGCGGGGATTCCGTCGTTGTACTTGCCGGTGAGCAACCCGCTGGCCAGGGGGCTCCAGATCGTAGTGCCCAGCCCGTATTCGTCGAAGAGGGGCAGGTATTCGCGCTCGACCCGCGCGCGGACGAACATGTTGTATTGCGGCTGTTCCATCGTGGGGCCGACGAGGTGCTCGCGTCGCGCGCATTCGCATGCGGCCCGGATTTGCTCCGCGCTCCATTCGCTGGTACCCCAGTAGAGTGCTTTGCCCTGTTCGACGAGATGGCTCATGGCGCGCACGGTCTCTGCGATGGGCGTGTGCAGGTCGGGACGGTGGCAAAAAACCAGGTCCACATAGTCGAGCTGCAAGCGGCGCAAGGCCGCGTCGGTTCCCTCGAGGATATGTTTGCGCGAGAGGCCCCGATCGTTGGGACCGGGTCCGCCCCAGAAGATCTTGGTGGAGATCACCAGGTCGCTGCGTTTCCAACCGGCGTCGCGGATGATCTTGCCCATGACCCGTTCGGCCTCGCCGGCGGCATAGGCTTCCGCGTTGTCGAAGAAGTTGACGCCCGCATCGTAAGCGGCGTGCATACACGCCCGGGCGGTCTCCTCGTCGATCTGCTCGCCCAGCGTCACCCACGCGCCGTAGGACAACGCTGACACTTTCAGTCCCGAACGCCCGAGGTAACGATACTCCATGTCACGATCTCCTGTGCTGCGTGATTCGGCTCGCGTCTGGTGGCGCGCGAGCGGCTCGGCCCGCCGCAACGCCGAACGACGGTGGTCATGATAGCAGATCGACGGCGTCTTCCCCCAAGCGTTCGCCGGCGCGGGAGCCGGCGGATCGCCGACGACCGGCCCCCCGACCGGCAGGTTGCCGACAGGAAAGCCGGTTC
>JALSRY010000124.1 GCA_026984555.1 Phycisphaerae bacterium | reverse complement strand
CTTCCCGATGCCCTGTGGCCCCGGACTCCATCCGGTGGACTTCCCGAAATCCTGTGGCACCGGATTGCATCCGGTGGACTCTCCTGTGGCACCGGTTTGCAACCGGTGGAGCTCCCAATATCCCTGTGGCCCGGGATTCCATCCGGTGGAATCTCCGGGGTGTTGCTCACATGTTGGAGACAGGCCGAGACCGGCGACCTTGCGATTGTCCTGGTTGGCTGCTCGGAAATTGGTCAATTTGCTTGTCGCGGGGCGGAAAGGACGCTAACGTAATCGTTTGCCCTTTAACAGGTGGCGGGTGTTCCGTCGCAAAGGGCGGTGGGTTCCAGCCCCCTCCCCGTTTCGAACATGGATCGTGCTTTCTGGGGGCGACCAGGGATGAGCCCGGACGGATGCCGGCTCGTCGCGGGATGACGATTGGTTTATGGTTGACCGAAATCTCCTCAAAGAAATCGAACTTTCCGACTCTGACCTCGAATCGCAGTTTCAAGCGGCCCTCGGAGACGAGCTCCAAGGGGACTTGATGGACAAGATCGCCGCCGAAAGCGGCACCGATCTGAGCTCCAACTCGATCCTCAAGGCGCGGATCATTCGCGTGATCGGCAACGACGTCATCCTCGACGTCGGCCTCAAGAGCGAAGGTATCGTCGATCGCAGCGAATGGGAAAACCCCGAGGAAATCCAACCCGGCGCCGAAGTCGATGTGCTGCTCGAAGAGGTCGAGCACGATTCGGGCAACGTGATCCTCTCCAAACGCCGGGCCGACCGCATCCTCAACTGGCGCCGCATCGTCGAAACCGCCAAGGAGGGTGACACCGTCTCCGGCAAGGTGCTCCGCAAGATCAAGGGCGGCCTGCTCGTCGATATCGGCGTCCCGGTGTTCCTCCCCGCGTCCCAGGTGGACATCCGCCGTCCCGCCGACGTCGGCGAGTACATCGGCAAGACCATCGAAGCCAAAATCCTGCGCATCGACCGCGAACGGTGGAACATCGTCATTTCCCGCCGCAAGCTCATCGAGGAGCAGCGCACCGCGGCCAAAGAAAAACTCATGGCCGAAATCGAGGTCGGACAGGTCCGAAAGGGCGTCGTCAAGAACATCGCCGACTTCGGCGCGTTTGTCGACCTCGGCGGCATCGACGGCTTGTTGCACATCACCGACATGTCCTGGGATCGCGTCGAGCACCCCAGCCAGGTTCTCAAGATCGACCAGGAGATCGAGGTCAAGATCCTCAACATCGACCACGAAAAGGAAAAGATCGCCCTCGGCCTCAAACAGCTCACCCCCAACCCGTGGGAGAGCGTCGCCGAACGCTACCCCATCGGAAGCCGCGTCAAGGGAACCGTCGTCAACATCGTCAACTACGGTGCCTTCGTCAAACTCGAACCCGGCATCGAAGGCCTCGTGCATATTTCCGAGATGAGCTGGACCCGGCGGATCAATCACCCCTCCGAGCTGATCAGCGTCGGCGACGAAATCGAGGTCGTCGTGCTCGAGGTCAACAAGGACAAACAGGAAATCTCGCTCGGCATGAAGCAGACCGAGGTCAACCCCTGGACCACCGTCGCCCAGAAATACCCCCCGGGAACCGTGATCGAAGGCGTCGTCCGAAACCTGACCAACTACGGCGCTTTTATCGAAATCGAGGAAGGCATCGACGGCCTCCTGCACGTCAGCGATATGAGCTGGACCAAAAAGGTCAGTCACCCCTCCGAAATGCTCAAGAAGGGGGACAAGGTCCAGTGCGTCGTCCTCGAAGTGGACCAGGAGAAGATGCGCGTCGCCCTCGGCCTCAAACAACTCACCGAGGACCCCTGGGTCCGTGCCGTCCCCGAACGCTACCAGCCCGGCATGGTCGTCCGCGGAAAGGTCACCAAGATCACCAACTTCGGCGTCTTCGTCGAACTCGAACAAGACCTCGAAGGTCTCCTCCATGTCTCCGAACTTGCGGACCATAAAGTCGAAAACCCCCAGGACGAGGTCAAGATCGGCGACGAAATCGACGTCAAGATCCTCCGGGTCGATACCCTCGAACGCAAGATCGGCCTGTCCAAGAAACGGGCCGACTGGGTCGGCGAAGAGGGCGAATCCGACTCCGAAAAACCGCGACGCGAACGCAAACTCCGCGGCGGCCTCGGCGAATCCACCGATGCCCGCGGCGGCCTGATCGATACCTCCGCGTTCAACCAGAACAAACCCTGACGCACCAAGCGGCACCGGTCGTCGGCCATACCCCACGTCCGGGCCTACGCGGCCCGGACGTGGCTTGTGGCCTCGGTTCCGCACCCCTCCCGCCCCCGCGGCGCAGCACCCGCGCGACCAACCCGATGGGGGCCAGCCTCTCGCCGGACACCGCCGATACTTGCCCAATGGACAAGGATGTCGCGTGTGTGCATGAGGTTCCATGCTTTCCTGCTACTGATCGCCGCGTGTTGGCCGGGTACGGTTCGCGCCGAACTGCCCCGCTGTTTCGTCGCCACCCGGTCCGTGTTGTTGTCGTTCGAAGTGGGCGACGGCGCCCCGGTGGATCGCGTCGAGGCGTGGGTCACGACCGATAACGGCGCGACATGGCGTTCGGCACACGTCTCTCGCGACGCTGCCAACGCCGTCCGTTTCCAGGCACCTGCCGACGGCACGTTCGGTTTCTTCCTTGTGCTCGTCAATGATTCGGGACGCTCGGCCCCGCCACCCAACCCCGGAACGCCACCACAGATCGTGGTAGTCGTGGATACGGCGGCGCCGATCGTGCAGATTCACGGTGCCCGGCCCCTGGCCCATCGCGGAAACGCCGGAGCATTGCGGCTCGATGTTTCGCTGATCGAGGAAAACCTGGGCAGCGGAGGCGTCCGCGTGTTCTACCGCGCCGCCGTCGCGCGCGACCGCACCCCGGCGACACAGCCGCGCGAGCCGGTATGGCAAGACGCCGGCATCGTGCCGCTCGCCGGCGACGTCGTCGAGTGGCACGCGGACCACGCCTTGCCGCCGGTGGTCGATGTGCGCCTCGTTGCGACCGACCTCGCGGGCAACCAGGGCAGCGACGAAATCCTGGGCGTGCCGACCACGCCGCCGGCGCCGTCGCCCGCGCAAGTGTCCGGGAGTTCCCCGCCCGCGTCCCCGCCGGCTGTCGGTCCACTTCCGCGTGACCGTCGAATCGAACCCGTCGCCCTCCGGCCGTCACCCGCATCGCGGCCGACCCGCACCCCGCCGGCGGCCCGCAACGCCGCCGACGCGGCGAGGCCCTCGAAGCGTGCCCGGGCGCGCATGCTGCAACAACAGGCCGCCCGGTTCCTCGCCGGTGGCAAGCTCGCGCTCGCCGGCGCGCGCATCGAACAAGCGCTGCGGCTCGTGCCCGACGACCCCAACCTGTACGTCGATCTGGGCGGCGTCTTCTTCCGCAACCGCCAGGTTGACGACGCGCGCCGGGCGTTCCTCCACGCTCTCGAACTCGCGCCCGATCTTCCCCGCGCATTGGAAAACCTGGCGCTGGTCGAGGCCATACAAAACCGTTACGCTAGCGCCCGCGCGCACCTGAAGCACCTGGTACGCGTCGAGCCGCGGGCCGCTCGTCACTGGCTCCACCTCGGCGATGTGGAACACGTGCTCGGCCACGAGCACGAAGCGCGAGCGGCGTGGCAGCGAGCCCTGCGGTGCGAACCGAAAAACGCGACCGTCTGCCAGAAAGCGAAAAAACGGCTGGCATTGTTCGGACCACCCGTGCGAGCCATGGGCGGACCGGACGCCGCCCGTGGACCGGAGAACCATGCCCCCCAGGAAGCAGGCCTCCCGGAGCATTCCGCCCATCGCCGTGATCTTCGGCGATGAGGAGTTTCAGAAAACCACCGTACTACACACGGTGCTCGATCGCCTGATGCCGCCCGAGGTCGATCGCGGATTGGCCCTGTGCGAGTACGACGGCTCTCAAGGCGACGAGCAGGGCGGCCCCTCGCTCGCCGCCGTCATGGATGACCTCGCTACGCTTCCCTTTCTGGCCGACCGGCGGGTGGTCGTCGTCCGCGACGCCGACAGGTTCATTTCCGCCCACCGCGCCCGCCTCGAACGCTATTTCCAGTCCCCTTCGCCGACCAGCACGCTTGTGCTCGTCTGCCGCAGCTTTCCCAAGAAAACGCGCTTGCGCGCTGCGGCCGAAGCGGCCGGCGCCTACCTCAAGGAGTGCAAGCGACTCACCAGCCGCGGCCTGATCGAATTCGTCATCAGCGAATGTACCCAGCGCGGCAAGCAGATCGCTCGGTCCGTCGCCGGCCGACTGCTCGATCTGGTCGGTACCGATCAGGGGAAGCTCGTCGGCGAGGTCGAAAAACTCTGCCTCTACGTCGGCGACCGGCCCAGCATCAGCGCCGCCGACGTTGCCGACCTCGTCGGCCTCTCACGCGAGGAAAAAGTGTTCGCTGTGGTCGATGCCGCGGCGGTCGGGCGGCCGGCGATCGCCCTCG
>JALSRY010000123.1 GCA_026984555.1 Phycisphaerae bacterium | reverse complement strand
CGCGACAGGTACGGTGTGGGCCCGCGCCTGCCGGCGGCGGGCCGACGCGCGAGACCGCCGCTGCGCGGATCGGCGGGGAACATGGA
This sequence comes from Phycisphaerae bacterium, assembly GCA_026984555.1. Lineage (GTDB taxonomy): Bacteria > Planctomycetota > Phycisphaerae > UBA1845 > Fen-1342 > JALSRY01. Next base: position 19,781 of record JALSRY010000123.1, on the reverse strand, counting down.
AAAGTCGAACGAGCTCACGCGGATTCTATCGGCGAAAACGCGCCGGCGGCGCAGTGGTTCTCGTCCGGCGACCCGGAGGGGCGGGCGGGTTTGCGCTGCCGAGGGCTCAGCGCGGGCAACGGCGGGCGCGGAGTGTCCACGGCACGCGCCCCGCAGGCTGACCGGCGAGTTCGGCGTAGGGATAGACGAAGAAGTTGAGGGCCGGCCCGGACTGGGGGGGAACGAGCGTCAAATCGCGCCCGACCGTCAGCTCGATCCGGTCGGCGGGGAGTTTGCCGAAGTAATCGTCGCGTCGTCCCGTTTTTTGTGCTTCGCTGGCGTCGACGGGTATCCAGCCGCGGTCGGGGTCGAACACCTCCGCCCAGCAGTGGTAGCCCGCGACGGTGGTTTCGCGCGGGCTCGCGGGCATGGGAAACCCGATCACGAACCGCGCGGGAATGCCGCTGCTGCGGCACATGCCGATCAGCAGTGAGTGGAAATCGGTGCAATTCCCGAAGCCCGACCGACACGCCCACGCGGCGTCGCCACGCCCCCACCCGGTCCCGTGTTTCGAGTATCGCATCGAACGGGTGACCTCGTCGTACAACGCGCGGATTCGCTCGCCGGTGGTGCGTGTTCCGCGGATCGTTCGGCGGGCCAGGGCGCGGATGGGGCCATCGAGGGGGATGCGGCGTTGGGGGGCGAGGTAGCGCCCGGGGTCCAGCGGCGTGCCCGCGACAGGTGATCCGGGCGAGCCCGTGCAGGGTCGGCGTTCGACCACGCAGCGGATTTCGACGTGCCGGTCGCCGCCGGTGGGAATCCGCGGCGTAAGGTACAGCATGCGGTTTCCCAGCGTGTCGCAGCCGACCTGATACGGACCGGGAGCACTGATGGCCAGTGACCGGACCCGCTGGTGGTCGTTGTCGGCGGGCAAGGGAATCCAGAGGCGCGGCGCGTCGTGGCTTCGGCCGGCGGCCCAAGTGAGGTCGATTCGCCAGGTGAGCGCGTATCGGGCGGGCTCGTTCCACGGGTCGAAACCGCCGCCGTGCGCCTGGGCGGGTGCGGACGCCGGTGTGGGCGAGCGGGGCGCGGCGGCGTGGCCGGCGTCTTGGGGATGCTTGGCGCCGGGAGAGGAGTCATCCGCGCCGACGGCACCGAAGATCGGGGTCAGCGCGGTCAAGAGCAGCAGCGGAAGCGTGATGCGGCTGTTTGGGAACATGGGGGCTCCGATGGGTGCGGTACGAGCGGGTCAGAGGGTTCGGTAGAGGTTGCGATTCTTGATGACCGCGGCGACGGCATCGGGTACGAGGTAACGGATGCTGCGCCCGCCGGCAACGCGAGCGCGGATGTCCGTCGCCGAGATTTCGATCAAGGGCGACTGGACGATGTGGGCGAGGACGCGGTCGGCCTGTTCGCGCGTGAGAAAGCTTTCGAGGGTCTGGCGATCGGGGGGTTCGACGCCGGGTCGGCCGACGGTGACGAGTGTGCAAGCGTCGGCCAGTTCGCGCGCGTGGTACCACGTGTGCAGTTCGACGAGGCTGTCCATGCCCACGAGCCAGCAGATCTCCGACCGGCGGGGGAGGACGTCGCGGAAATGCCGGACGGTGAGCAATGTGTAGTTTGGCCCGGTCTGGCGGGTTTCCCAGTCGTTGACGTCGAACAGTGGATCGCCGGCGACCGCCGCCCGACACAGCTCGACGCGGACCGCGGCCGGTGCGAGCGAAGCGTTTTGTTTGTGGGGAGGCGCGGCGCTGGGGATCAACACGACCCGGTCGGCGTCGATCGCCTCGGCCGCCGCCCGGGCGACGATCAGGTGTCCGTGATGGATCGGGTCGAACGAGCCGCCGAAAAGAAGCACGCGTTTCAAGGTCGGGGTTCCCAAGGCGAGGGTCAGGCTACGTCACGCCGATGCAAGGCGGATTCGAGCTGGGGCACGAGTTCGCCGAGTTCTTCGAGTCCGGGATGAATGCGCAGGGCGCGGCGGTAGGCGTCGAGTGCGCCCGGGAAATCGCCGAGCTCGACGCGGACGTGGCCGAGCCCCGCCGCCGCCGCAAAATGCCAGGGGTTCCGTTCGAGTGCTTCGGCATAGGCCTGCTCGGCGGCGGCATGGTTTCCGGCGGCGTGCAGGGCGATCGCGAGTTGATGGTGAGCCTCGGCGTAGGCGGGCTCGTCGGCGACGATTGCCGCACATTGGCGGGCGGTGTGTTCAGGGCCCAGTGCCGGGTCGCTCGCAATCGCTTCGGCCAGGCGCGCTTGAGCGGTGTCGGAGCCGGCCCGCATCCAGATCGACCAGAGCGTATCTTCGACCAGCGCGGTGGTTTCGGCCTCGGCCAGCGACAGGAGCAAGACGAGCGGTTCGCAATCGTCCATGCGACCGACGAGGCCCAGGCAGCGGATCGCGGCGCAGCGGACGCGCGGATCGGTGCTGTGGATCATCTCGCGCAACTCATGACGAGGAAACCTGTTACGCAAAACGGCCAGCACGCGGGGGAGGTCGCCGATATCGAGCAGCGTTCCGACGGTTTGCAGAAGCGTCTGTTCCCGATTCTGCTCCACGGTGCGAAGACTCCTTGCGGTGGCGTCGCGCGGACGCCCGGATAGGGACGAAATCTTGTGGACGCTCCCGACTGGGGGTGCCCGCCGACATGAGCACGCGGACTGAAACCCCGTGCGAACCCGCGGGTCCGCGTTTCACGGAGAAGGGTACCGCCGACCGCCACGCGCGCTGCGGCGGACCGTTCACCTGGGACTCCAGCATAGCGGGCCGAGTGGTCGTGCGTCAATGTTTTTCGGTGGCGTAGCGGACCAGAAGCGCCGGCGGGGCGTTTGACCGCAATCTGCACGAGCACTAGGCTTTGCGCTCGATCGGTGGTGGTGGGGGCCGCTCGGGACTGGTTGTGCGGGGGTTGGGGATGGGAGAGCCGTTGGCTGCCAAAGCGAGACAAGCCGAACCGCGCGGGGTTGCGAGCAGACGGCTGCGCCGGGCTGATCGCCCGAAAGAGCCGCTCGTGACCCAGATCGCGTCGTTTGTCGATCTGTTCGTCTGGCTTCTCGTGCTGAAGACGTTTTTCCTCCCGTTGTTCATCATACCGACCGGCTCGATGGCCGAAACGCTGATGGGGGCGCACGCGACCTACACGTGTCCCAACTGCGGGTACGAGTTTCCGGTTGGTTTTCACACTGCGGGCGGTCCCAATATCGTGCAGTGTCCCAACTGCCGCTACCAGCAGCCGACGCAGCGTGAAAGCCCGACCGGCGTTCGGCTCAACAAGAAGGCCGGTGATCGGATCGTCGTCAACGCCTGGCCCTTCGATATCGGGGGGGCGCTCGGTCCGCACCGCTGGGACGTGGTCGTGTTCAAGAATCCCAACGAACCCGACGTGAACTACATCAAGCGGCTCATCGGTCTGCCCGGCGAAACGATCGAGATCATCGACGGCGACGTGTGGGTACGCAAACCGGGAGAGGACCGGCTCCACCCGGCGCGCAAGACCCCCTACGCGCAGCAGGCGTTGTGGTTCTCCTATTTCAACCAGGACTATCTCCCTCGCGAGCCGGCCCAGGACTGGGTCGGTGTCCCCGTGGGCCCCAACCTCCGACACCGCCAACCCCGCTGGCCTCCGTACTCACCCCGCTGGCAACCGGTGGCGGGAGAAGGAGGCTGGCGCGATCTGGAAACACGCACCCCCGCGTTCGACGGGCTGAATCTCGCGCGGCACGAGGTGCAGTTCGTCACGCAGCCGGGCGCCGACGCTCCACCGGCGCGGATCCTCGACACCTACGGCTACAACAGCAATCTCGTGATCCAGCATTTCAACGTGACCGACGTGCGGCTTTCGAGCGACTTGCGTTTCGACGGGGGCGACGGCTACGTCGAGCTGAGCATCTCGAAGTACGACGATGTTTTCTTCGCGCGACTTCGGACGGACGGTACGCTGACGCTCGAACACGAGAACCGGGCCAGACCGGGACGAGAGACCTGGGGCCAAACGAAGGTGGAACTCGTCCCGGGCGAATACGTGCGGTTGGGCTTGGGCCACGCCGACTATCGCGTGGGCGTTGAAGTCGACGGGAAAACGGTGCTCGCCAGCAATCCCAAGGAGTACCCCATCACCGCTGCCGAGGCGCGGAACCGTTCGCGACTCGGCATGGCGCCGACGATCCGCATTGCGGCGGAGCGTGTGGCGGCGACGTTGGCACACGTGCGGATCGACCGGGACATCTACTACACGAGCGGCAAGCTGCGGGATCGTACCGCAGCGGGCGGCGGCAAGCCGGGCACAGGCACACAGGGGCACCCGATCACGCTCAAGGACGATGCGTATTTCGTGTGTGGCGACAACAGCCCGGCGAGCCTGGACAGCCGCGCGTGGAGCGCGCGCAGCCTGGGTCTGCACCTGCGCAAGGCATACGAGGAGGGCCGCTACGACATCGGGACGGTGCCGGCCAGCCAGATGATCGGGCGGGCGTTTTTCGTGTACTGGCCGGGATTCTTGCCGCTGGCGCCCGGGGGGCCGAATCTTCTGCCCGACATCGGCCGGGTGCGGTGGATTCACTGACGACGATGGTGTCTTCGGCCCCGTCCCAGCCACCGCCTTCGCCGCCCGGGTCGTTGCCGCCGGCGGTTCGCGACGCATCCGCGGGCGGCGACCACCACACGCCGACGTCCCTGGTCGTGATGGAGTCGATCCAGGCGGTGCTGACGGCCCTGATGCTGGCGTTCGTGTTCCGGGCGTTTTTCGTCGAGGCGTTCGTCATTCCCACGGGGTCGATGGCGCCGACGTTGCTCGGACGCCACGCGACGCTCATCTGTCCCGTGTGCGGCTGGGAGATCAACTACGGCCCCGAGCGCGGCGTGCGCGAGCGTGGCGGGCCGTTCGTGGCGCCGTCGCAGGTCTACTGTCCGAACTGTCACACGCGCATCCGGTTGCGCGACGAGCTGGTTCATCCGCGGGGGGGGGACCGGATTCTCGTGGACAAATGGCCGTATGCCCTGGGGGGGCGGTTCGGGCCGCATCGCTGGGACGTGATCGTTTTTCGCGACCCTTCGGATCCGACGCAGAACTACATCAAGAGGCTGGTCGGATTGCCGGGCGAGACGATCGAGATCATCGACGGCGACGTGTTCGTGAAGCATCCCGGCGAGAAAGAACCGCACATCGCACGCAAGACCGCCGCAGCCCAGCGTTCGCTCTGGTTCGTGGTGTTTGACCAGGACTATCTACCGGCCGACGAGGAGCGTACCGGGCGTTCCCCTGCGTGGGTGCCGGTGCGTGAGGAGCGCGAGTCCGCTGGTGCGTGGCGCGGGCTTGATACGCGCGTGATCCGGTTCGAGCCCACCGACGACGCCGAATACGAGCTCACGTTTTCGCCGATCGGTCCTTCGGCGCACCAGTACCTTCAGGACATCTACGGCTATAACCACGGTACCGGAGGCAACTTCGTTCCCGACGTGCGGATCACGGCCGACGTAACATTCGGCGACGCGCGCTCGGGCGGGCTGATGCGTTGGGAGATCGCGTGCAACGGCCGGGTGTTCGCGGCGACGTTTCGGGGCGAGGGGCGGGTCGTGTTGTCCAGCCACCCCGCCGGCGAGGGTACGGAAACGCTCCTGGGCGATGCGACGGTTCCGGCGCTGCGTAGCCGTGGCCCGGTGCATGTCGAGATGGGGCACGTGGACTATCGCGTGTACGTCGCGGTGAATGGGCGTCGCATGCTGGCGACAACCGATGCCCAGTATGCGCCGGATGTAGGGCGGCTGCGTCGCTTGCGGCGGATCGCTCCGCCGCGGTTGCATATCGCCGCCGCGGGGGTGCCGCTGATGCTGGAACATCTGCGTGTGGATCGCGACGTGTATTACACGTACAGTCGGCACAACAGCCAGCGGGCGTATGCGGGTCATGGGTTTCGGCTTCGTTCGGACGAATACTTCGTGTTGGGTGACAACAGTCCCAACAGTTTCGACAGCCGGGAGTGGTTCGAAGCGGGGCTGCACCTTCGGCGGGCGCTTCGAGCGGATACGTACCGGGTGGGGACGGTCCGAGCGGATCAGATTGTGGGGCAGGCGTTTTTTGTGTATCTTCCGGGCCTGTTGCCGATCGACGCGCGCGGGCGTTGGCATGTGCCGGACGTAGGACGGATGCGGTTCGTCCGATAGCCAACATGTTTTGGGGCGTGGAGTTACCGCAACGAGCGGTTGTCAACAGGCGGCGGGAGTCGGTCCCTCGAGCCGCGTAGGGGCGGGCGCATATGCGAAGAGCAGCAAATGAGCGGCAGGTTTCCGCCGGGTGTCCTGTGCAGGTTGCATTTCGTAACCGACGTCGTATGAGTATGTTATGGTTGTTGAGCAACCGATCTGCGCTGGCCCGGATCGACATGGAGCAGGTTGGCCGGGCGCTGGTCTTGATTCGGGATACATGGTAGGCGAACACGAGTTTTCAACAAGTTATCCACAAGAGCGTTTCGGCCGGATTGTCTGATCATGCTACTGACCGCTGATAAACTGGTGAAGTCTTATAACGGTCGAACTGTCGTAAACCGTGTAAGTTACGACGTGGCGGACGGCGAGATCGTCGGGCTGCTCGGGCCCAACGGAGCCGGCAAGACGACGAGTTTCCGCATGACCGTGGGCATGATTCAGCCGGAGGGGGGGCGGGTCCGGTTTCTCGATCGCGACATCACCGGCCTTCCGATGTACAAGCGTGCCCGCCGGGGCATCGGCTACCTCTCCCAGGAACCGAGCGTTTTTCAGCGGCTCACCGTCGAGCAAAACCTGATGGCGATTTGCGAGACGATGCGTTACACGCGGCGCGAACGCCGACAGCGTGTCGAGGACCTCCTCGAACAGTTCGGGCTCAAGCGCATCCGCCGCAATCTGGCCCGGAACATTTCCGGTGGCGAGCGGCGCAAGTTGGAGATCGCGCGGGCGCTTATCACCAATCCGCGGCTGATTTTGCTCGACGAGCCGTTCAGCGGGGTGGATCCCAAGGCGGTGGAGGAGCTGCGACACGAGATTTTGCGGTTGCGGGCCAGCGGGATCGCGATCCTCCTGACGGACCACAATGTACACGAAACGCTCAAGGTCACCGATCGAAGCTACGTCATCCACGAGGGGGAGGTGGTGGCGGCGGGTTCACCCCACGAGATCATCAACAATCGGCGCGTTCGCGAGACCTATCTGGGCAACACGTTCCGCGGCGACGAGTTCCAGGGCTGAGAGCGTCGGCCTTGCGCGGCTGGCTGCTACATGCGCTCGATGGTTTCGATGCCGAGCAGGTTGAGCCCCAGTCGCAGGGTGCGGGCCGTCAGGTCGCAAAGGCGCATGCGGCTCAGGCGCGTGTCGTCGTCCGGGGCCTTGAGCACCGGGCACGCCTCGTAGAAGCGCATGAATTCCGCGGCCAGCTCGTACAGATAGCCGCACAGGATATGCGGGGCGAGCTCGCTCGCCACGGCGTCGAGCGTCTCGCCGAACCGCGCCAGGCGCAACGCGAGCGTTCGTTCGGCGGGCGTGTCGAGCCGCAGCGTGACGCCGGGAGCGTACACATCGGGGGTGCCGAACCGGTCGGCGGCTTTGCGATAGATCGAGCGGATGCGGGCGTAGGCATACATCATGTACGGTGCCGTGTTGCCCTGCATCGCGAGCATCCGATCCCAGTTGAACACGTAATCGCTCGCGCGGTCGTTGCGTAGATCGGCGTATTTCACCGCCGCCACCCCGACCCGCCGCGCGATCTCGCGTTTCTCCGCATCGGAAAGCGGCTCGGTGGGCCGGCCTTCGTCGGCGGCGGCGCGGTCGCGCTGATCGAGCAGCTCGAACGCGCGGCGTTCGGCCTCGTCGAGCAATTCACGCAGCTTGACGTTTTCGCCCTCGCGTGTCTTGAGGGGCCGTTTGTCGTTGCCGAGCACACTCCCGAACGTGACGTGTTCGAGGCGCACGTGCTCCGCGGCCCAGCCGACGGCGCGCGCGACGGCGAAAAGCATCTCGAAGTGGAGTTTCTGACGCGGGTCGGTGACGTAGATCACGCGGTCGGCGCCGAGCTCCTTGATCCGGTAGCGTAGCGCGGCCAGGTCGGTGGTGGCGTAGAGGTAGGCCCCGTCGGATTTCCGGACGATCATCGGCAGCTCGTTGCCGTCGGGTTTGCGGAAGCGTGGCTCGCCGTTCTCGTCGTAGAAGAAGATGCACACGGCGCCCTCGTCCTCGCGACACTCGACCCGTGCGCCGTCGTGCGCCGCCCCTGCCCCGGGTGCGAGCTTCTCGCGCAGCTCCGCCACGACCGCTGCGAGCCGGTCGTTGTAGAAACTCTCGCCGCAGACGTCGTCGTCGGTCAGCAACACGTTGAGCCGGTGGTAGTTGTCGAGGAACGCGCGCCGGCTGGCAGCGCGCACGGTTTGCCAGATGTGCAGGGCTTCGGGATCGCCCGACTGAAGGCGGCCGACGGCGTTACGAGCCGCCGTCGCGAATGCCGGATCGCGCTGGAACCGCTGTTGGGCCCGGCGGTAGTCGTTCTCGATCGCGGCGAGCACCTGGTCGTGATCCTCGCCGGCGGGGATGGGATGCTCGGCGTAGTGCATGATCAGCATACCGAACTGGGTGCCCCAGTCGCCGACATGGTTCTGGCGGATCACCTCGTGCCCCTCGAACGCCAGCACGCGGGCGAACACGTCGCCGATGATCGTGCTGCGCAGGTGCCCGACGTGCATCTGTTTGGCGATGTTGGGCGAGGAGTAGTCGATGACGACGGTTTCGGGGGTTGCGGTCCGCACGAGGCCGCGCCGGTCGGGCGCGGGTTCGTCGCGTGGGGCGCGGATCGACCGGAGGTAGTCCGCGAGGAACTCGCGCCGCAGCCGGAGGTTGATGAAGCCGGGGCCTTCGACCTTGGGTGGTTCGGTGAGGTCGTCGAGCCGGGCGGCTTCGACGATCCGCTGGGCGATGTCACGCGGCTTGGCGCGCAGAGGCCGGGCCAGCGGCATCGCCGCGTTGCACTGGTAGTCGCCGAATTTCGGATCGCCGGCCGGCCGCAGGACCGGGTCGACCTCGCCGGGGGTTTTCCCGGTGACCTGCGCGATCGCGTCGGCCAACCGGGCCGCCAGAATCCTGATCAGACTGTCGTGGTACATGGTCGTCGGAGGCTACCCGCTGGATGCGGAGTTGGCAACGCGATGTCTGCGCGTTGTCGGCGCGCCGCGATGCGGTTGCCACGCATACGGGCCGAGGGCGTGTTCAATAATCGTCGTCGTCTTCTTCCTCTTCTTCCATCTGGGCGGTCGTGACCGCGGTTTTCTCGAGGATATGGTCGAGTCGTTTGCGGACCAGCGGGAGGAAGACGACGTGGGGGATGCGGCGCAACTCGCGAGTGCCGGTGGCGTTGTAGACGATCAGGGTACCGGCGCACGCGAGCAGCAGTTCGAGCACGTCGGGGTAGGACGTGCGGATCGTCTTGGCCCCGCGGCCGAGCGAATCATCGGACTTGCCGAAGGCGTAGTGTTCGAACTCGTTGTGGGTGATTCGCCACTTGTCGTTGACCCGGGCCCAGAAGATCATCACGAGGTAGGGCACCGCGAGCATGACGCTGACCGCCAGCCCGAAGCCGCGGTTGTATTGCACGTCGAGGCCCGCGAACCAGCGGTAGATATCGCCGAAGAGCGTGAAGCCCTTGACATCCTGAAGCCAGAGCCCGAGCACCCAGATGGCGGCGATCAGCACCACCCAGAAGCCCGCCTCGTTGCGGCCGATATCCACGCCGAGCGTCAGCGTAACCACCAGCAGCACCCAGATATAGATCCACCCAAGGACTTCGAGCCGGTGCGAAACGTAGGGGTTTGTTTGCGCCGGTGGATTTTGGGCGGATTCGGCGCTTGTCTCGGTCGCCGCTTTGGGTTGGGGAGCGGGCGCGGCCTGGCGCGCCTCGTACTGGGCCACGGTGGCGGAGATGGGCTCGTGCGGTGCTCCGAAGGGGTAGAGGACGAAACCGGCGAGCACCAGCGGCCAGATGAACAGCAGCTTGGGATAGGTCACGAACTTGACTTCGTGGCGGCGTTCATTTTTGTCCGCGGCGCTGGGGGAGCGTTTTTTCGACTCGTGGATCGCGTCGGTTTTTGAACCAGGCGTTGCGGAAGCGCTGGTGTTCTCGTCGGGGGTTGTCGTCACGGCGTGCTCCTTTGTTCTGCCAGATCGACTGCGAACATTGTGACGCGAGTCCGGCCGGTCGTACAGATGACCGCGGAAAAACGGGCGGGGCGACCGGCCCAGCCGGCGTACTAGAGCTCCTCGAAGCGCGCGGTGAAGTGACGCAGCGCGGGAGGTTCCGAAACGATCCGCAGACCGCGCAGCGTACCGCGGTTGGCGAAGACCTCGCCGATCGCCTCGATCACGTAGTCGATGTGGCTCTGCGTATAGACGCGGCGCGGAATCGCGAGGCGCACCAGCTCCATCGGCGGAGGGTTGCCGTCCTGTCCGAACATCACGCTACCGATTTCGACCGCGCGGATGCCGGCGTGGCGGTAGAGGGCGCAGACGAGCGCCTGGCCGGGAAACTGCGCGGGGGGGATGTGGGGACAGAAGTGTTTGGCGTCGATGTAGATGGCGTGGCCGCCGGGGGGTTCGACGATCTGGACACCGGCGTCGAGCAGTCGCTCGCCGAGGTAGGCGGTACTGCGCACGCGATACTGGAGGTAGTCCTCGTGAACGACCTCCTCGAAGCCCTGTGCCATCGCTTCGAGGTCGCGGCCCGCGAGCCCGCCGTAGGTGACGAAGCCCTCGGTGAGGATGAGCAGTTCATCGGCTTTCTGGGCCAGGTGATCGTCGCGCAGCAGGAGGAGGCCGCCGATGTTGACGAGCCCGTCCTTCTTCGCGCTGATGGTGGCTCCGTCCACGAGGTCGAACATGTCGCGGACGATTTCGCGCACGGAACGATCCTGCTGTCCCGGCTCGCGGAGTTTGATGAAGTAGGCGTTTTCGGCGAAGCGGCAGGCGTCGAGGAAGAGAGGCAGCCCGTAGTTGCGGCACACGGCGCGGACGGCGCGGATGTTTTCCAGGCTGACCGGCTGGCCGCCGCCGCTGTTGTTCGTAACGGTGAGCATGACGAGGGGGATGTTTTGGGGTCCGGTCTCGCGGATGAGGTTTTCGAGTCGCTCGAGATCCATATTGCCCTTGAAGGGGTGGCGGCTGGCGGGCTGTTTTCCCTCGTCGATCACCAGGTCGATCGCGCGGGCGCCGGTGTGTTCGATGTTGGCGCGGGTGGTGTCGAAGTGGCTGTTGTTGGGGACGACCTTGCCGGGTCCGCCGACGAGTTCGAACAGAATGCGCTCGCTGGCGCGGCCCTGGTGGGTGGGAAGAATGTGGGCAAAGCCGGTGATTTCGCGGATCTTGTCGCGAAAGACGTACCAGCTTTTCGCGCCGGCGTAGGATTCGTCGCCCCGCATGATCCCCGCCCACTGAAGGCTGCTCATCGCGCCGGTACCGCTGTCCGTCAGCAGGTCGATCAGTACGTCTTCGGCACGAATCAGGAAGAGATTGAAGCCGGCGTCACGCAGGATCTGCTCGCGCTGCCGGCGCGTGGTCATGCGGATCGGTTCGACGACCTTGATACGAAACGGTTCGATGATCGTTTTCATGACTGGTGGTTCCGTGGATTCAGGGTTGCCACGCGCGCAGCGGCGCGAGCAGCGATGTCGCCTGGGTTTCTCCGAGCAGCGCGGCGAGCGGGGCGTTACAAGCTGCCGCCGTCGCCCGTTCATAATCCCGCCGGGCCGCTTCCGCCGCAATGGCAGCACCCCACAGCGTGACGGCGAGCATCAGCCAGGTACCGGCGGCGACCGCGCCGAGCCGGTGAGCTCGTCCGCCGGCGGTTTTCCGGGTCAACCGCGAGGCGACCGCGATCAGGACGAGCACGAGCAACGCCGCCACCAGCGGGCTGACCGGGCAGTAGCGCAGCGCGGAGCAGTCGGCGCGAAAATCGGCGCGGATCAGGTCCGGTCGAAGGGCGATCCAAAGTATGCCACCGACGGCCACCACGATCGCCGCCGCGGCGCCCGCGAGGAACATGCGGCGATCATTCGGCGGGGCGATGGCGCGGAACAGCCAGGGTGCGAGGCCGATGGTGAGCAAGGCGGCCACCGCCAGAGCCACGGCCAACCAGACCGTCAGTGCCGCCCGCGTGGTGAGGGTTTGGCTTGCGCGCGGGGCGAGTGCGGGTTTCTGGTATGCCGCGAGCACGTCCAGGGGGCGGCGGGCGATTTCGGCTCGGTACCGGTTGCGCCACTGGCGCAGATTGGCGGCGATGGCTTGTGCCTGTTCGCGTGGGGCGCCGTCGCGTTCGAGCGTATCGGCCAGCAGGTCGGCCGCCAACAGCCGGAGCGTCGGCGGTCCGGGATCGAGTACCCACTGGCGCAGCAGACGGTTTCGCACGGTGCGACAGGTGCGGGCTGCGGCCGTGTCGCCCGCGTGCCGGCGTTGTGCGATCATCTCGTCGAGGTCTCCGACGAAGCGCTGGAGGAACGGGCCGTGGTCGTGACCCACCGCCCACTGTGCCAGCGTGCAAGCGGTTCCGGGGCCGAGCCCGGCAGCGCCATACTCCCGCGTCAAGGCGGCGAGGAGATCATCGAGCAAATGGGCGAAGTCCCCCCGCTCGATGCCTTCGAGATACGGTCGCACGGCGGTCCACCGCTGGTCCGGGGGGGCTCCGGCCTGGTGTAGTTCCCAGAGGCGAGCCGCGGCCCGCTGCAAGCGGCCGAGTTGAGACGCCGTCGTTCCGGCCAGGACCTGATCGAGCTGAGTTTCGAGCTGCGCCGGCGTGGCGCGACCCATCGCCGCCGCGGTCAGCGCCCGGCTGGCCTGCAAGAACCGATACGCGGCCACCGCCTGCGGCGAGCGCAACGCTCGTCGGTACGCCGCCTGTTGCTCCGCCCGCGGGAAGAAGCGGGCCTGCACCGCGATTTTCGGCACCGCGCGCCAGAAGCGTAGTGTCGCGCAGCCGGCCGGCAACGTCACCACGATCGCGGCGACGCATATGGCCAGCGACAATCGGCGCCGTGTCCCCGATGTGCGCGTGCGTTTCGCCTTCATGCGCGCAAGCTACGGCCGCGGGCCACCGGGGGCAAGGCCGCCGAACGTGGCCCATCCGCCGGGCAACCGCGCGCCCGGCGTAGACGGGGAGTTTGTGCGGCTGGTCGCGGCCGGGCGCGGGGAGTCAGGGTTGGCGTCCGGCCGGCTGGACGACTTTGGTCGAGGGGCGGCGGCGTGGTCGGCGAAACGCGGGGACTTCGACGGGAACCGGGTCGATGTTCCAGATGTCGCGGGCGTATTCGCTGACGGCGCGATCGCTCGAGAAGTATCCCATCCGCGCCACGTTGAGAATCGCGGCCCGGTCCCAGCGCCGGGGGTCGCGCCAGAGCGTATCCACGCGCTGCTGGGCTTCCAGGTACGACTCGACATCGGCCAGGAGCATGTAGTAGTCGCCCTCGTTGAGCAGCCAATCGAAGATCGGCCGGAACAGCTCCGGCGAGCCGGCGTTGAACTGGCCGTTCGAGATCGCGTGGATGGCGCGGCGGACCTCCTCGTTGCGGTGGTAGACGCTCCAGGGATCGTGCCGCGAGCGTTTGGCCAGCACCTCCTCGGCGTTGAGCCCGAACAGGAAGAAGTTTTCCTCGCCGACGGCCTCGCGAATCTCGATATTCGCTCCGTCGAGCGTTCCGATGGTCAGCGCGCCGTTGAGCGCGAATTTCATGTTGCCGGTACCGGAGGCTTCCATGCCGGCGGTGGAAATCTGCTCGGAGAGGTCCGCGGCGGGGATGATCTTCTCGGCCAGCGAGACGCGGTAGTTGGGCAGGAAGAGCACCTGGAGTTTGCCGGCGACGCGGTCGTCGCGGTTGATGGTGCGGGCGACGTCGTTGATGAGCTTGATAATCAGCTTGGCCCGCGAGTAGGCCGGGGCCGCCTTGGCACCGAAGAGGACGACGCGCGGGACGACGTCGTCCTGGTTGCCATCGAGCAGTCGATGGTAGCGTACCACGACCTGGAGGATGTTCAGCAGTTGCCGTTTGTACTCGTGCAAGCGTTTGACCTGTACATCGAAAAGGGCCTCGTCCGAGATGCGCAGGCCGAGGTGCCGGGCGATTCGCTGTGCGAGGCGATGTTTGTTTTCGCGTTTGGTCACGCGGAATCGTTTCTGGAAGTCGGCGTCGTCGGCGAGCGGTTCGAGCCGGCGCAACTGGTCGAGGTCGCGGATCCAGCCGTCGCCGATGTGCTCGGTGATGAGGCCGGCCAGGCCGGGGTTGCACGCTGCCAGCCACCGTCGCGGCGTAACACCGTTGGTCTTGTTGGAGAACTTTTCGGGCCACAGCTCGGCGAAGTCGGGTACGAGGCGGCTGCGGATCAGCTCGGTGTGGAGGGCGGCGACGCCGTTGACGGCGTGACTGCCGACGATCGCGAGGTGGGCCATGCGGACCGACTTGGGCTCGTCCTCCTGGATCAGGGACATGCGTCGCTTCCGGTCGGCGTCGCCGGGCCAGCGCTGCTCGACCTGTTTGAGGAAGCGGGCGTTGATTTCGTAGATGATCTGGAGGTGGCGTGGCAGGACGCGTCCGATGAGGTCCACGGGCCAGACTTCGAGCGCTTCGGGCAGCAGCGTGTGGTTGGTGTATCCGAAGCACGGCACGGTCAGCTCCCACGCCCGTTCCCAGGCAAGGCCGCGTTCGTCGACGAGGATGCGCATCAGCTCGGCGACAGCCAGCGCCGGGTGCGTATCGTTGAGTTGGATGGCGACCTTGTCGGGCAGGGCGTCGAGCGTGTCGTGGGTGCGCTCGTAGCGGCGAAGAATGTCCGACAGCGTGCAGGCCACGAAGAAGTACTGTTGCTCGACGCGCAGCTCGCGACCGGCGGCGATTTCGTCGCTCGGGTAGAGCACTTTCGAGATGGTCTCGCTGAGGGCCTTCTCACGCACCGCTTCGACGTATCCGCCACGGTTGAAGGCCGGCAGGTCGAAGGTTTCGGAAGCGCGGGCCGACCAGAGCCGCAGAAGGTTGACCGTGTTGACGCCGGTACCGACGATCGGCACGTCGTAGGGCAGCCCCATCACGGTGCGATAGCCTTTCCACTTCGGGCGAAAGCGTCCTTGCTCGTCCTCGACTCCTTCGACATAGCCGTACAGCCGCACGGGCGTGGTGAACTCGGGGCGGGGGATTTCCCACGGCGACCCGAAGCGTAGCCAGTAGTCCGGGTGCTCGACCTGCCATCCGTCCTCGATGGCCTGCTCGAAAATCCCGTACTCGTAGCGGATGCCGTAGCCGTAGAGTGGCAGTTCGAGGGTGGCGGCGGAGTCGATATAGCACGCGGCCAGGCGTCCGAGCCCCCCGTTTCCGAGTCCGGCATCGGGCTCGATCTCGCACAGGCGGTCGATGTCGATGCCGTAGGCGGCGAGCCCGTCACGAGCCTGCTCCCACAGCCCGAGACAGACGAGGTTGTTGCGCAGCGAACGACCGAGCAGGTACTCCATCGAGAGGTAATACACGCGCTTGGCGTCGCGCGCATGGTAGGTGCGCTGCGTGGCGATCATCCGGTCGACGATCCGGTCGCGGACCGAGAGCGCCAGCGCGTTGAAGTGGTCGTGGGGCGTCGCGGACTCCCACCCCTCGGCCTGGGTGAAGCGGACGTGGTGGAGGAATCCCTCGATCAGGGCGTCCCGGCGGGCGTTGCGTTTTCGCGTTTGCCCTGCGGGAGTTCTGGGCGTTCGGGGAGTCGAGTCGCTCGTCCGGGTTGTTTGCGTGGAAGTGTTGGGATTGCTCATCGGTAGGCTCCGTGCCGACCCGTGCCGGTAACATGCACGCATTAGACGCAGTTGCTCCGATAAATTCAATGGTCGGAGGTATGGCGCAAGGGGGGATTGCCCGTGGCGGGTGGGGATGGCGGGTTGGGCCGGTGAAGCCGGCGCCGGCCGTTGGATTGCCACGCCCCCCGCGTTTGGGCTATGGTGACGCCGGATGAGGCGGGAGGTGTCGGGCGAGTTCGCCGCGGTTCCCGCGATACGAAAGGAACGGATGATGTCTCCCTTTTTCGAGCAGACGATGTATGCGAACGTCCCCGCCGGCGTGGCCCTGCCCACGGTGGTCAACGCGATCATCGAGATTCCCAAGGGCCGCCGGAGCAAGTTCGAGATCGACAAGAAAACGGGCGTGATGCGGCTCGATCGCTACCTCTATTCGTCGAGTCACTACCCGGGCGACTACGGGTTCATTCCCCAGACGCTGGCGGAGGACGGGGATCCGCTCGATGTCCTCGTGATGGTCAACGAGCCGACGTTCAGCGGGTGCCTGATCGAAACGCACGTCGTGGCGCTTTTCCGCATGAGCGAAGCGGGAATCAACGACTACAAGCTGCTGGGTGTTCCCAACACGGACCCGCTGTACGAGCACATTCGCGATCTCGATGATGTGCCGCCGCACTTCCTGCGCGAGGTCGAGCACTTCTTCGCGACGTACAAGGAGCTCGAAGGGGTCTCGATCGAAACGGACGGATTCGCGCCGGCGTCCGAGGCGATCAAGGAAGTCAGCGCGTCGGTGGATCGCTACGTGGAACGCTTGGGCCGCCGGGCCATGGGCGACCTGGCCTGAGGGCGCACCGCGCCGGCGAGGCGACGATGCCCACATCCGTGCCCGCGATCCACGAGCCCAACCCGCTCGACCTGATGTTCTTCATCGCGGACGAAGCCGCCCGCGGCCTGGGCCTGCCCAATCTCAATATCCAGATCATCCTCGAACTCGACGGCCGACTCGACGAGCATCGGCTGCGCCGGGCCGTGGGGGCGTTGTTGCGGCGTCATCCGGCGGCGGGCGGGCGCCTCGTGAAGACGCCGGTGAGCGGCCGGCCGCGCTGGCGTCTTGGGCAAACCGCTCGCGACGTGGTGGAGCGCATCGTGCGGGTGTGGGAGGAAGATGCGGTCGGTCCGGTGTCGTTGCACGAGCGGATCGAGGCGTTGTACAACGAATCCATCGTCGCGCCGGAACTGCCGCCGCTGCGGGTTCACGTGTTGCGCTCGGCGGCGCGGGGCGACGTGTTGATGGTTCGATTCCGACACGCGTTGATGGACGCGCGCGGAGCGACGTTTTTCCTCGAAGACCTCGACGAGCTTTACGCGCACGACGCGCCGGATGCGCTGCCTGCGCCGGCGGTCGCGGACGACGACGCCTACGGTCGGCTGACGGGCGAGTGGCCGCTGACCCGGCGACTGCGGGAGACGCTGGCGGCGCTGAAGACGGGGCGGCGGTCGGAGGCGCCCGCGGCGACGCTGGCGGATCCGTCGGTGCCGCTGGAGCGCGCGGGTCGGTTGCGGATCGTGCATCGTCGCCTCGATCCCGCCGGGATGCAGGCGGTGCGCGACGCGGCGCTGCGCGTGTGCGGATTTGGTCGTTTCGGCGATTTTCTGCGGGCTTGTGCGCTCAAAGCGTTGGCGCACGCCTTGCCGCACACACCCGCGCCCGACACATCGCTGCGCACACTCAACCTGGTCAACCACCGCAAACGCCGGGCGCGCACACCCGTGTGTCGCAACCTGACGAGTGCGGTTCCGCTGGCGGTGTCGGCGGGTTCCGTGGATGACATCGTGGCGACCGCGGACCGACTGCGTGACCAGATGCTGGCGCACATGGCGGCGGGGTTTTCGGCGCGGCAGTTCGCCGTCCTGGCCCAACTGACGCGGCTGCCGATCGGGCTGGCGGCGGCGGTCGTGCGGCGGGGCTGGACGGCGCCCGCGGGTGGGGGCGGGTTGTTCCGTCCACCATCGCTGCCGCTGGGACTGATGGGAGCGTTCACACGTCCGATGGAGACGTTCTGCACGCTGGGGCTGCGGAATTATTACGGCATGGCGACGGCTCGCCCGCGACCGGGTTTGACGATCGACGTGAACCTTACCGAACGCGGCATGAACCTTTGCGGAGCGTTCTACGAAGGACTCGTGGCGCGTACGCGCATCGAGCGGCTGCTCGACGGGATGATCGAGCTCATGCGCACCGCGGCGCCGTCCTGAGCGGGTGCGATCGCTGGTTCCGATCCGGTTGCTCGAAAACGACGAACCCCTCCCGATCCGGTATAAAAGAGGACCGCGGTGGCCAGCCCCTGCGCCCACTGCCCCACCGAGGTCCAGACTCGCATGGCCGCGTTGCGCAGCGACAGTCCGATCCAGTACGTCAAGGGTGTCGGCCCCTACCGCGCCCGCCTGTTCGCCACGCTCGGCATTCACACCGTCGCCGATTTGCTGGCGTATTACCCGTTCCGCTACGAAACCGAGATCGGCTGCGTCGAAATCGCCGATCTGCGGCCCGGCACGACGGCGACCGTCCGGGGCGAAGTGCTCGATCTCAAGCGGCGGTGGAAATCGCTGAAGGTGACAATCACCGACGGCAGCGAGGTGTGCACGCTGCGCTGGTTTCAACAACGTCATCCGCCGCGCGGCTTGTTCGAAGGCGCGCTGGTCATCGCGACGGGCAAGGTGCAGGAGTACGACGGTCGGCCGGAACTGGTTCAGCCGCGGATCCAGACGTTTCCGCCGAACACGGTGTTGGCGGGGCCGTCGGGAGGTGCGCGGCTGGTGGGCGTGTACCACGCGAACGACCGGATCAAGTCGCCGACGATACGGCGGGCGGTGGAGGCGGTGTTGGCCCAGGGGCCGCTGGCGGTGGAAGAGGTTCTGCCGGCGGAGCTGTGCCGGTCGCGCGACTGGCCCTCGCGGGCGCAAGCGGTGCGGGCGATGCACCAGCCGCGTGATGAGGCCGAGCTGGAGCGTGCTCGTCGCCGGCTGGCGTACGAGGAGTTTTTCCTGATGGAGCTGGCGCTGGCGCTTCGGCGGTATCGCCAAGTCGCGCTCCTGGCGGGGCGCAAGCTGTATGTCACGCCCGAGATCGATCGGCGGATCCGGGCTCGGTTTCCGTTTGCGCTGACGGCGGCGCAGGACCGGGTGATCGGCGAGATCGCGCGCGACCTGGAGAGCGGCCACCCGATGACCCGCTTGCTTCAGGGCGACGTGGGAAGCGGCAAGACGGTGGTGGCGCTCTGGGCATGCCTGGTCGCCGTCGCCAACGGGCGCCAGGCGGCGATCATGGCGCCGACGGAAATCCTCGCGCAGCAGCACCTGGCGAGTATCGAGCGGTACCTCGCCGGCAGTCGTGTTCGGCGGGCGCTATTGCGTGGCAAGCTGACCCGTGCCGAGCGGTCGGAAACGCTGGCGGCGATCGAGGCGGGCGAGATCGACCTCGTCGTGGGGACGCAGGCCCTGCTCGAGAAGGACGTGGCTTTCGCCGATCTCGCGATGGTCGTCGTGGATGAGCAGCACAAGTTCGGGGTTGCGCAGCGCGCGCAGATTCGCACGAAGGGGCCGATGCCACACTACCTCGTCATGACCGCCACGCCGATCCCGCGCACGCTTTCGATGACGGTGTTCGGCGATCTGGACGTTTCGGTAATCGACGAAATGCCTCCCGGCCGCGGGCAGACGATCACCAAGGTGGTCACGTCGCGGAAGTGGCGGACGGTGATGCGTTACGTGCGCGGACGCCTGGAGGCGGGCGAACAGGCCTACGTTGTCTGTCCGCTGATCGGTACGGACGAAACGCCGATCGAAACGCTCCCCGGCGGTGTGCCGGAAGGGGCCGGGGCCGGCGGATCAGACCGGAAACGTAGCGGGCCGCCCCTGGTGTCCGCCAAGGCGGCCCACGAGCGGTTGGTGTCGGGGCCGTGGCGGGGATTGCGGGTCGGGTTGCTGCACGGGGGGATGAAGCCGGCGGACAAGCAGGCGGTCATCGGTGCGTTCGCGGCG
>JALSRY010000122.1 GCA_026984555.1 Phycisphaerae bacterium | reverse complement strand
CGCGGACCCGATCGGCGGAGACCAGGAGGCTTACCGCCGGTGCGCGGCACAAATCGAACGGGCCGTGGATCAGCGGCTGGAGGAGTTTGTCGATGAAGATCGCGATTGGTAGCGACCACCGGGGCTACGAAGCCAAGGAGCGTATCAAGGCTGTCATCGAGGGTCTTGGGCACACGGTGCTCGACCGGGGGGCCGAGTCGCGCGAGTCGTGTGACTATCCCGATCTCGCGTTCGCCGTCGCCGGCGATGTCGCCGAGGGTCGCGCGGACCGGGGGATCCTGTTGTGTGGCACCGGGCTGGGGATGTCGATCGCGGCAAACAAGGTGGCCGGGGTACGGGCGGCATTGTGCCACGACGAGCTGACGACGCAGCTCGCCCGGCGGCACAACGACGCGAACATTCTGTGCTTGCCCGCCGACCTGGTCGGCGACGCGTTGATGCGCAGCATGGTGGAAACCTGGCTCGAAACCGACTTCGAAGGTGGCCGCCACGAACGCCGGGTCAACAAGATCCGCGAGTACGAGAAGGCGCACTGTACCGCCGCCGGCGAGCAGTCGGCCCGGTCGGCCTCCTGATCTCAAGGCAGCGTTTCGCCGGTGGCGCGCCCCGCCCCGCCCCGGCTGTCCAACCCCCTTTTCGCAGGAGAAACCGCGCGATGGCGTCCGTGTACGACACCCTCGAACAACGACAACTGATCGCCCAGGTCAGCGACCCCGAGCTGCGCGACAAGCTCGCCGCCGAGCGCTTCACCGTCTACTGCGGCTTCGACCCCACCGCTGAGAGTCTCCACTTGGGCAACCTCGTCCCGGTGATCGGGCTCGCTCACCTGCAACGGGCTGGACACCGCGTGCTCATGGTGGTGGGCGGCGCCACGGGCATGATCGGCGATCCCAGCGGGCGCTCGGAAGAACGCAACCTGCTCGGCACGGAACAGATCGAACGCAACGTCGCCGGGGTCCGCGCCCAGTTGGCCCGCTTCCTCGATTTCGAGGGTGACAACCCTGCCCAGATGCTCAACAACTTCGACTGGATCGGCCCGATGCGCTTCGTCGACTGGCTGCGCGAGGTCGGCAAGTACTTCACGGTCAACTACATGCTCGCCAAGGACTCGGTGCAATCCCGTTTGCGCAGCGAAGCCGGCATCAGCTATACCGAGTTCAGCTACATGACGCTTCAGGCGTACGACTTTCTCTACCTTTTCGATCACCACGATTGCCGCCTGCAGGTCGGTGGAAACGACCAGTGGGGCAACATCACCGCCGGCATCGACCTGATCCGCAAACTTCGCCAGCAGCCCGCATACGGCCTCACTTTTCCGCTGATTACCACGTCCACGGGGGAGAAGTTCGGCAAGTCCGCGGGCAACGCGATCTGGCTCGATCGGACCCGCACCAGCCCGTGGGATTTCTACCAGTATCTCGTCCGTCAAGATGACCGCGACGTGATCCGTCTGCTCAAGATTTTCACGTTCGTGCCGCTCGAACGGATCGCCGAGTTGGAGGAGGCCGTTCGCGATCGCCCGGAGCGCCGAGAAGCGCAAAAGACGCTGGCTTTTGAGGTTACGTCCATTGTCCACGGGCGCGACACCGCCGAGGAGATGGCCCGCGCCGCCGAAATCGTCTACGGTTCGGAAATCAAGAACCTCTCCGACGAAACCCTTGGCGCCGTCTTTGCCAGCGTACCCTCGACCACGCTGACCCGGTCCGAGCTCGAAGCGGGCATCGACCTGATCGATCTGCTCGCCCGCACCGGACTGACGAAGTCGAAGGGCGAGGCCCGCCGACTGCTCAGCGCCGGCGGCGTCTATCTCAACAACCTGCGCATCAACGAGCCGGTCAAGCTCTCGCCGGAACATCTCGCGTCGGCATCCCTGCTCGTGCTGCGGACCGGGAAGAAGAACTACCACCTCGTGCGCGTCGAGTAGAGCGGCGTCCGGCGAGCCGGCGGAGCTGATTTCACACTTTCATCGCCCCTCGGGCGTGCTATAATCTGATCCGAGCCGAAGAATCCCATCAGAACGGGGAATCGGGAGAAGGGCTGCGCGGTTGCAATCTGATAGAGACTCCGTCGGTCCGGGCGGTACCGTGCCGCTTCTCGCATGAGGGAACAACCAGGTTAGCGTTGGAAAGGACAGCGAATGCTCCGCAAGATCACACTCACGACGATTGCCGTGCTCGTTTTCGCCGCTGCGCCCGTGTTGGGCCAGGACAAGCCGCAAAAACCCGGCAAACCCCCCTGTTGCCAAGCCAAGGCCAAGAAAGGCACCTGCTCCGCGAAACAGGGTAAGGCGGCCTGCGCGGACAAGCAGAAGAAGGCCGGTTGCTGCGACGCAGACAAGAAGCCTGGCTGCAAAGACAAGGCGTCGTGCAAGTCGAAAGACGGGAAGGAAGCCTGTGGCGAAGTCAACTGCGTCGGCGAACAGGTCCGCTACAAGGGCGTCGTCATGCCGCGGATGGTGTACCAGATCGGCGACCAGAAGCTCAAGTGCCCCAAGTCGGCGGCCAAGCTCGCCAAGGAGAAGAACCTGCCGATCAAGTACGTCGTCGGCGACCAGACCTTCAGCGACAAGGCCAAGGCGCTCGATGCGTACGCGGGCATGCTCGAAAAGTACTACGACGAGCTGCTGACCGTGAAGTACGCCGTCGGCGGGAAGTGCGTCTCCTGCCCAAACGCCGCCGCCGAGATGGCCAAGCAGAAGGGCAAGAAGGTGTGTTATCAGGTCGGTTCGTTCTGTTTCAAGGACCGGGCCGCCGCCGAGAAGGCCGCCAAGATGGCGCGGGCCACGGGCGACAAGGTCACCATGAAGATCATGGTCGGTAACGAGGCGTTCGATTGCCCCGTCCACGCGGCCGAATCCGCCAAGGCCAAGGGCAAGTCCGTGACGTATTGCGTCGGCAAACTCAACACGACCTCCGAGACGGTCGCCAAGATTCAGCTTCAGATCAGCCGCATCAAGGCGGCGATCGACGAAATCGCCAAGTGTGGTGGCAAGCAGGTCGCGTCGCGCTAGACCGACCGTTGACCCCGCGGGCCTTGGCACCCGCTTC
>JALSRY010000121.1 GCA_026984555.1 Phycisphaerae bacterium | reverse complement strand
CCACGCGAACAGCAGCCCGCCGCCGAACATGCACAGCCCCACGCCGGTCAACAGCGGGAACATCGTCGAGGTGATCTGGGTGATCCGGCGTTCGTCGCCTTGGGCGTATGCCTCGACCACGAATCGTCCCAGGCCCCACGTCAGGACGTTCGTGATCAGCGGGACGAACACCATCACCGCCATGAGCAGCGGGTAGAGGCTGTATTCCTCCGCGGTGATGTGGGCCAACAGGTACTGCTGGAGCCAGACGAGCACCGAGATGTTCAGCAGGCGCGCGCCGACCGAACTGGCCGAGTTGACCAGAACCAGCTTCTTGCTGATCTCTACGTTCGTGCTCATTCAGGCTCGTATGGAAAACCCGCCCGCGGGCGGTCGAGTGCAGGAAAAACCAGACGCCGGCGCGGGGGGCGCGCCGCCCACGCCATCAGCGGTCTTGCAGGTATTGCGCGAGCATCTCGCGCCACGGGGGGCACGGTTCGATGCCCAGGTGCGCCAGCCGCTCGCTCGACAGCGCGGACATCGCCGGCCGGCGGGCCTTCATAGGATAATCGCACGACCGGATCGGCTCGACCTTCGTATCGGCCCCGACCAGCTCGACGATCGCCTGTGCGAATTCGTACCAGGTGCAATGGTCCCGCGCCGCGACGTGGAGCGTGCCGGTCGCGTCGGTGTCGAGCAGCCGCGCGAGCCGGTCCGCCAGCGCACGCGTGCTCGTCGGCGAAAGACGCTGATCGTGCACGATCCGCAGCGATGCACGCTCGCGGGCCAGCCGGCGGATCGTCTCGACGAAGTTGCCGCCCTTGCCGCGCGCGCCGGCGTGACCGTAGAGCCCGCAGCTCCGCACGATCAGGTGGCGCCGGTTGCCCGCCGCCGTCAGGTATTCGCCCGCCAGCTTCGTGACGCCGTACATGCTGATCGGCCCCGGCGGGTCGGACTCGACGTAAGCCGCGTCACGCGCGCCGGCGAGGCCGAACACGTAATCGGTGCTGATGAATACGACGCGGGCGCGCAGCGCCGCGGCCGCCTGCGCGACGTAACCCGCACCCAGCGCGTTGACCCGCCACGCCGCCTCGGGATCATCCTCGCAGCCGTCCACGTTCGTCGCCGCGGCACAGTTGATGACGCAATCCGGACGCTCGGCGCGCAACACTTCGTCCACCTGCGCCGCGTCGGTCACGTCGAACGCGGGCAGATCGAGGGCGCACACGTCGGCATCGAGCACTTCGAGCAGGTCATGCCCGAGCTGTCCCGCCGCTCCGATGAGGGCGATTCGCATAGGGTCCGAGCCTCTCCATACCCCGGCCGCAGGCCGGTTCCGCGGCGTCGATCGCTCGCCGACCGGTCAGCGACCGCCGTACTGGAGCTCGTAGTATTTCTGGTATTCGCCCGACTTGACCGCGCGCCACCAGGCCTCGTTTTCGACGTACCAGCGGACGGTCTCGGCCAGGCCGGTGGCGAAATCGACCCGCGGCGACCAGCCCAGTTGCGTCGCGATCTTGTCGGCGCAGATGGCGTAGCGGCGGTCGTGGGCCGGGCGGTCCTTGACCCGGCGGATCATCGACTCGTCCTTGCCCAACTCGCGCAGAATCGCGTGCGTCAGCGCGACGTTGGTCAACTCGCAGTCACCACCGATGTTGTACACCTCGCCCGGCGTGCCGCGCGCGAGCACGGATATCAGGGCGTCGCAGTGGTCGCGGACATGGATCCAGTCGCGCACGTTCAACCCGTCGCCGTACAGCGGAACCTGCTTGCCTTCGAGCAGGTTGGTGATGAACAGCGGAATGACCTTCTCCGGGAACTGGTAGGGACCGTAGTTGTTCGAGCAGCGGGTCACCACCGCCGGCAAATCGTGCGTTCGCCAATACGACCGTACCAGCAGGTCGGCCCCGGCCTTCGACGCGCTGTAGGGGCTGTTGGGCGCCAGCGGCGACTGCTCGGTGAACCGGCCTTCCGGTCCGAGCGATCCGTAGACTTCGTCCGTCGAAACCTGGACGTACTTTTCGAGTCCGTGCTTGCGGGCTTCGTCGAGCAGCACCTGCGTCCCGCCGATGTTCGTCTGCACGAACGCCGCCGCTCCGTGGATGCTGCGGTCCACGTGCGTCTCGGCCGCGAAGTTGATCAACCCCCAGACGGGCGCCGCGAACAACGCCGCGACCGCCGGCGCATCGCAGATATCGCCGTGCACGAACTCGAAACGCCCGGTCTGTTCGAGTCCGGCGAGGTTCTGAACGTTGCCGGCGTACGTCAGCGCGTCGTAGCCGACGAGGTGCCAATCGGGCTGGGTCTCCAGCGCCCGGCGGACGAAATTGGAACCGATGAAACCGGCGGCGCCGGTGACGATCACTCGTTTCATGAAAGAACTCGCAAACGGATCAGAAACTTACGAGGCCCCCGCCTCGCGGGTCGGAAACTCAACCTTCGGCATGGGCGCCGGCCTCCACCGGCTCGGCGTGGTTGGCGCCGCCGGTCGCCACCAGGTTCCCCGCGCGGTGCAGGGACTCGATCGTGCCCGCGTCGGTCCACCAGCCTTCGAGCAGCGAGTATTCCATCGTGCCCTGCTCGATGTAGAAATTGTTCACGTCGGTAATCTCGAGCTCGCCCCGGTCCGAAGGCGACAGACGCCCGATGAAATCGAACACCTGTTCGTCGTACATGTAGATGCCGGTGACGGCGTAGTTGCTCTTGGGCTCGGCGGGCTTTTCCTCGATCCGCACGATCTGCTCGCGGTCGAAGACCGGTACGCCGAAACGCTCCGGGTCGGGCACTT
The DNA here is from genome assembly GCA_026984555.1 of Phycisphaerae bacterium. Lineage (GTDB taxonomy): Bacteria > Planctomycetota > Phycisphaerae > UBA1845 > Fen-1342 > JALSRY01. The sequence continues at coordinate 1,696 of JALSRY010000121.1, read as the reverse complement.
CCTTGAGGTAAATGCGCGCCCCGCGCGGCTGGGCGAAGAAATGGGCCACCCCCTGGCGGATATTCTTCTCGATGATGTTGTCGCCGAGGATCACGACGATCTTTTCCCCGTCGGCGAAATCCTGCGCCAGCGAGAGCGCGTCGGCGATGCCTCCCTCGCCGACCTGGTACGTGTAGTGCAGCTCCTTGAGCCCGAACTCGCGCCCGTTGCCCAGCAACTCGAGAAACCCGCCCGCGTGGTTGCCGCCGGTCACGATCAGGATGTCGCGGATGCCCGCGTTGACCAGGCACTGGATCGGGTAATAGATCATGGGCTTGTCGAACACCGGCAGCAGGTGTTTGTTGGTGATGCGGGTCAGCGGCCAGAGCCGTTTGCCCAGCCCGCCGGCGAGAACCACGCCTTTCATGCTCAACCGTCCTTTCTCGACCAGTCGTAGGGAATCGGCCCGTTGTGCGGATCGAGCCGCAGCTCGTCGGGCTTGCTCCGGTTGTACGGCTCGGTGGGAATGTTGAGGATCATGCACTCCTCGGTCCCCACCGCTTTGAACCCGTGGTACACATACGGCGGGATGCGCAGCAGCATCCGGTTGTGCTTGCCCGCGAAGAACTCGTTGATTTCCTTGTAGGTGGGCGAGTCCTCGCGGCCGTCGTAGAGCACGATCTTGGCCATGCCCGTCAGAACCGCGAAGTGGTCCGTCTGAAGCTCGTGACAATGCCACGCCTTCACCACCCCGGGATACCCCACCGTCACGTAGGCCTGCCCGAACTTCATGAACAAGTCGTCGTCGCAACGCAATACTTCCATCAACCAGCCCCGCTCGTCGGGCATCAACTTCAGCGGAACCGTCTTGACCCCTTCGATCATCGATCAGTCCTTTTTGCTGTGACGCCGGCAAGCCGGTCTCGACCCGGCCGGCGGTTGTCCCCTGCTTCCCGGGCGGGCGGTACTCCCGCTCCAGGCCACGCTACCTCGCGGCATCGCCGACGCCGCTGGGTACCCCCGCCTCGTCCGGTTCGCGCGCGCCCGACGCCCCCGGAATCGGCAACCCCGTGTGGCTCAACAGCGGCGGCCCCCAGCTCCGCAGCTTGCGCCACGGAATGATCCACTCCAGCGGAACGGGTTTGCGACCCCCCAGCGACAACACCGTCGCCACCAGAATCTTGAAGTCGATCCACGCCGAGTAGTGACGCACGTACAGCGTGTCGTAGTGAATCCATTGGTGGAAATCGGCCGCGTGACGCGCGTGCCGGCAGATCTGCCAAAGCCCCGTGATCCCCGGGCGAACCGACAACCGGGCCTTGCGCCACGGCACGCAAATCTGGTTCTCGCGGAAAGGCGACGGCCGCGGACCAATCAGGCTCATGTGCCCGACCAGCACGTTGAATAGTTGCGGCAGCTCGTCGATGTTGCTCAGCCGCAACCAGCGGCCGATCGGCGTCACACGCGGGTCGCGCGTGATCTTGAACTGCGGGCCGTCCACCTGGTTCTGCGCGTACATCTCCCGTTGCCGCCGGTCGGCGTCGGCAACCATCGTGCGAAACTTCAGGCAATGAAACACCCGGCCGCCCAACCCCTCACGCGCGTGGGCGAAAAACACCGGCCCCGGCGACGTCAGCTTCACCAGTACCGCCGTCAACGCCAACAGCGGCGAAAGTACCGCCAGCCCCACCGCGGCCACCACAAAATCCATGACCCG
>JALSRY010000120.1 GCA_026984555.1 Phycisphaerae bacterium | reverse complement strand
GGCGAGAACGCCCAGGCCAGCGTTACCACGATCGGGTCGTGCCCACTCCAGTGCTGAACGCCGGTGACCGACTCGACCGTGTCCCGCGCGACCGTGTCCAGCGGGGGCCAGCGCCCGTCGTGCTGAAGCGGGAGCGTGCGAATCTCGGACAGGTCCAGGTGGGCCGGCAGCGGTGGTGTCGCCGTCGCACCCGGGGCGGCCCAGAGCATGACCACGGCGGTCGCGGCGAGTAGTCGAAGCGTGTTCATGCCGCCACCTCCGTTTCCGTCGCGCCGGCCGCGAGCGCCGCACCGCGCTTCTTCTGCTGGCGTTGTTCGCTCGCCCGGGTGCCGATCACCACGAGCATGCCACCCATCAGCCCGAAATACCCCGCGAACACGATCGGCTGTCCGGGATCCCACGAAACGCTCAGGTAGCTGATCCGCTGCGAACCGGCGAACTTGTAGCTCGATTGGTACAGGTGGTAGCGGCCGACCTTGGCCGGGTTGTTCATGCTGATGAGGTAATCGCGCTTACCCGCCGAGTCCTGCACCGTGATGCGGCTCTCGAAGGTGCGCGGGCGCCCCGTGCCCGGATAGGTCGTGATCGTGAAACGGTCGAGCCGCAGCGAGAACCCGAGCGGCAGGCTGCGGTCGCTGTAGATCAGCGTGTAGCGGTCTTGGCCGACGTTCACTTGTTGCGGACTGTACTTCGCGATCCACGCCTCTTCGGTATGACCACCCAGCACGAGCCGGATGCGAACCGCCTCCGTGCGTTTCTCGCGAACCGGCACCACCGGCTTCATCTTCCATTCCTGCCGGGCGTGCGACAGGAAACGCCGCACCACCAGCTTCGTGCTCGGCCACGGCGTGTCGATCGCCGTCCCGAGCGGCAGGGGAGTGGCGGCGGCGGGGGCCCCACCGGTCGTGAAACGGGCATAGAGCTTGCCATCGGGCGCCACGATGACCTCGATCGGTGCCAGGGCGGCGGTGTCGGCCGCGGTGACGAACGTCACGTCCATGTCCTTGATCTGGTTGTCGCCGTGGCGGAAACCGGGAAACTTGGCGAACGCGACGCGGTGATCGGTCAGGTTGTGTCCGGTGATTTCAAGCTCGATGGCGGGGTTGACCGGGCGGTCGGAGGCGTTGGTGATCTTGCGGTCCTTGCCGACCATCGCATGGGGCATGTAGCGGAGCACGTGCAGGCTGTAGCCGGTCTCGCCGATGGGCACGCTGCCCGCCAGCGCCTGTTGCAGCGGAATCTCGAACGTCTGCCCGTTCGTGGCGACCTTCACCGTTGCACCGCCCGCGGGCCGGCTCGTGGGCGCCAGCAGGCCGTCGAGCTCCTCCGGCGTCGTCGCGACCCGCAGCGCCACGCGGCGCGTGCCCAGCGTCGCGCCCTGGTCGCCGATGACCCAGGCGTCGAACCCACCGTCCGGTGAGGTCAGCGCGACCTCGACCGCCGCCGGCAGCCGTGCATCGCCGGAGGCGACGACGTCGGTGGCCGGCTCGGCATCGGGCAGGTAACGCAACACCTCGATGCGGAAATCTTTCGTCTTGAGCGCGGGGGGCGGGTCGAGCGCCGCCGCCTCGAACCCGCCGAAAACGCGCCGGTCGAGATCGAGCGCGATGGGATGGTCCCCCCCGGTGCGGGTGAGGATCAGGGCTTCGTGCTCGGTATCGCGGAACTGATCGACGGTTTGCCCCTCGGCGATGCCGACCTGGCCGTCGATTCCGTAGACGTGGGTGACATACGCGCCCACCAGCACGCACAGCAGCGACAGGTGCGTAATCAGGAAGCCGACGTGCTTGCGATGCAGCGGCAACCGCAACAGGATCGACGCCAGCACGTTGAGACCGAAAATCGCGAGCAGACCCTGGAACCACCACGCGCGGTAGAAAATCTCGCGGGCCTGCTCCGAACCGTGCATCGTCTCGTACACCGTCGCGCAAGCCATCGCGAACAGCATCAACACGAGCAGAACCGCGGCGAACCACAAGGACCCCACAGCGCGCAACAACGCACGAAAACCGTGTCCGGACATCGGCAATCTCCGTCTGCCGATGAGCACCCGCAGCGCGATCCCCTCCCGGCGATCGAGACGTCGCTACATGGTTCAGCCCAGCGGCGGAGAGCAAACAGTCTGCCGGACGCTCCGCGAGGAAGCGAACGGCCCCTTCTCCTCGCGCCCTATGAGCCGAATGTAGCAACGCCCGTCCCCAGCGTCCAGCAGCCCAAACCCAAGCCCAAGCCACGCAGTGACGAACATCCTCGGCGGCCAACAACGCCGCGCGATGCCACCGTTGCCGATTGGGGGCGAAACGATCGAGAGGAACGGCGGGCGGTACCCGCGCCACGGGCCACCGCCCCCCCCGCGTGGATCAGGATTACGCCGTCACCTCGGCGACTACCACGGTGACGTCGTCTTCGGGATTGAGCGAGCCTTCCGACTGGTCGAGGTGATCGGCCAGCGCCTGGACGAATTCGCCGGCGGGAAGCGGAGCCCACTCGCACAACAGTTTGCCGAACTCGATGTGGTCGTTCTCCTGGTCGCGATCGACGATGAACAGCTCCTCGAGTCCGTCGGTGTAGAAAACGACCTTGTCACCCGCGTCGAGCTGGCAACGGTAATCCTCGAAATCGGATTCGAGCCCGGCAACACCCAGCAGCCCCCCCTCGCAACACAGCTCGCTGATGCACCCGTCTTCCGCGATCCGCAGGGGATACGGGTGCCCGCCGCGCGCCAACCGCAGCGAGAGCTCCTGCGTATCCAGGATCGCATAAGCCGCGGTGACGAACTGCGCGTGCGGGAGATCCTGGCGCACGAGCGCCTCGTGCAGCTCGGCCATCGCTTCGCAAGGCGGGACGACCCGGGCGTCGGAACCGCTCCCGCGAACCGGGACGAGCGTCCGCCGCAGAAACAGCGACATCAGTCCCGCCGCCGTTCCGTGGCCCATCGCGTCGGCGATGAAAAGGCCGACCTGGGAATCGTTGATGGGGAAGACGTCGTAAATGTCGCCACTGACCCAAGTTGCGGGTCGGTAGAGGCAGGCGAAACCCACGCGGTCGGACTCGGGATAGCTCCGCGGGAGAAAATCCTGTTGGAGTCTGCCGGCCAGGCGCAGCTCGTGATCGATTTCGCTGAAGTACCGGTTGAGGTGGTTTCCCAGCCGTTGGAGCCGATCGAGCTCGACCTCCATGCGTCTGATAATCGGGGCATAGCGTGTGAGCACGGTAAGGCGGCCGGTGACTTCCGCGAGCCCGACTTCCTCGGGTACGCGGTCGATCAACTCGCCGTCGGGAGTGGATACCGTGGGGGGCATGCCCCAGACGAGGGCCGTGATATGCCGATCACGCGCTTGTTCGAGCAGGGTCGCGGCGCGCTCGATCTCGAGCGCCGGGCTGTCCGGGTCCAGCACGCACACCAACACATCAACGAACTGGAGGCTGGGCGAGGCGGGCATCGGATCGGAACGGAGGCAATGGTCCGGCAAGCCCTGTTTGAACAGCAGGTCGCGCACGACCTCCGCCTTGGATCGCGACGGTCCACACACCAGCACATGAGGGTAGCAGTCTGCGAGCATGAGCGAATCCCGGCCAGAGGTACGCGGCGGAGCGGACGCACCACCCCCGTGGCACCGCGTCCGAATGGGGCAAACCCCGCCTCTGGTCCATTCGTCGTGCTAGCGGACGCCCTTGAATACGCTGTCGGGAATGTCGAGTCGATCGCCGGCCTTGAGTCCGATTTTCGCAAACACGCCGGCCCGCATCTCCAACGCGAACATCGCCGGCTCATAAGATGGGAATGTCTGGAGCGTCAGCGGAGGCATCGTATGCACCGTGACCACCTCCCCGTTCATCCGGGCAAACGCAATGTCCAGCGGCGTGATCGTGTCCTTCATCCAGAAACTGAGCAACTCTTCGTCCGGGAATACGAACAACATGCCCCGATCGTCCGGCAACGCCTCCGGCGGTACCCACATCAGCCCTTCTTCGCGGGTATCAGGCGTCACCGCCAGCCAAACCGTGATCGGACGATCATGGACGCGAATCACCGCGGTCGGCAGCGAATCCAGCGGAAACTTCCGCCGCGCCGCGGAAGAAGCCTGGCCCCCGGCATCACCCGACGAACCGATACACCCGAAACCGCTGATGACGACCGGGACGGACAAGAGAACTCCAATTCGTATAATGGCATGGACTTGCGTTCGCGACACAGCGTTTCCTCTCGTGGGATGACGGCTACCCAATTATGGGCGCGCGGCCGGCATCGGCAAGTATAAACTCCCCCCGACCGGCCTTCGCGTCGCCCCAAGCGCCGGCCGCCCCCGCCGCACATCGCGGGAGCCAATTCCCCACACAGCATGTCAGCGACCAACCCGAATCCGCACGTCCGCGGGTTCCACGCTGACGGCGATGTTCTCCCCGCCCGCCGTGACCTCCGGCCGCGGAAGCCGACACACGCCGGGGCGCGTGGCGACCACC